>NZ_LNII01000173.1:0-74020 GCF_001463365.1 Enterobacter sp. 50793107
TTACAACCTCTTCATTCCCCGGCAGCGTCAGAGGTGTATAAGAGACAGTGGTATAGGCCATCACACCGAAAATGAAAAACAGGGTGTCCGCAAGCCAGGCACCGGGAACGCCGCCTAAATTATGGATAGGCTCATGCCATGCAGTTTGTGACCAGCTGGGATCTGAGGGGTTGAAACTGAGTAAGGCTGCCATCAGCCAGACGGCAAAAAGGGCAATAACAATCAGCAACGCCTCAAGGAGCCGACGTCCGCTGCTTAGCTTCGATAATGTGACTTCTTTGTCTTCAGTGTATTCCTGGCTCAAGAAAGGCTCTCCAGGTATCAGGCATATCCTGCCTGTTTGCTAAAACGGACAACAGCGCCGGGACACCCCGGCACTGTTGCTGTATGGATTAACAGGAGTGTAATCAAACTACACTGATTTTGCACCTGTTCCGTGTTAGCGCGTCTTAATAACCAGACGATTGCTCTGTTTGACCTCTTCCATCACCACATAGGTACGGGTGTCGTTCACGCCTGGCAGACGCAGCAGGGTTTCACCCAGCAGCTTACGGTAGGCGGACATATCTGGTACGCGGGTTTTCAACAGGTAGTCGAAATCGCCAGAAACCAGATGACACTCTTGAATTTCTTCAAGTTTTTGTACAGCGGCGTTAAATTGCTCAAACACATCCGGTGCACCACGATTCAGAGTAATCTCAACAAATACCAGAAGTGAGGCATCCAGATAATGCGGGTTCAGCAGAGCCGTATAGCCCTGAATAAAACCCTGTCTTTCCAGTCGGCGCACACGCTCAAGGCACGGCGTCGGGGAAAGTCCCACACGTTTTGAAAGCTCGACGTTGGAAATACGCCCATCCTTTTGCAATTCATTAAGAATGTTACGATCGATACGGTCGAGATCTTTGCCAGGGCGCTTCTTGCTATCTACCATTATTATTGTCTCTCTGTATTCCTTCCCTACTCCTGCCTGGACCCTGTGCACATCACTGTTCAGAGCCTGTACCCGTTAGTCATCACATCGCCTGGTTATCTATTAGACGCGATGCGGATTCGGGTTCTGTTGGTAAGAAGACCGTTGCCCGAAGGCAGTCACCGACATCACGTATGGCGTCTGTCCACGCCATGCGTAGATTTCACTGACCCGGTAAAAATGGCATTTACATGCATGCCTATGCGGCACACGGTTAACGCGGTTTTTTTTCTTCCTTGAATGTTTTCGCAAAAGCGCAGGGGATTGTCAAAGCAAAACATCGATTTTTAGTACAACATGCCGGATATTCATTTCGGTGGGGTATTAATCCTCATTTTATTGCCTTATAAACAAGCGAATTTAAGAAGTAAGCCTGATGTTATAGCGCTCAATTTATCGTCATTGCCTATCGTACAGATTGAGATCAACATTGCTGTGCTCTTTTTTTACGGCAACAAATTCCCTACAATCCAGCCAACTGTCTGCCAACAACAATGGGGATCTCATGGGCACGGCCAAACACAGTAAGCTGCTAATTCTTGGTTCTGGACCTGCGGGATATACCGCGGCGGTCTATGCTGCACGCGCTAACCTGCAACCGGTTTTGATTACCGGTATGGAAAAAGGCGGTCAGCTGACCACCACCACTGAAGTGGAAAACTGGCCAGGCGACCCTAACGACCTGACCGGGCCGCTGCTGATGGAGCGTATGCACGAGCATGCGGCTAAATTCGAAACCGAAATTCTGTTCGACCATATTAACAAGGTCGATTTGCAGAACCGTCCGTTCCGCCTGACGGGCGACAGCGGCGAGTACACCTGCGATGCGCTGATCATCGCAACGGGCGCTTCTGCCCGCTACCTCGGCCTGCCGTCAGAAGAGGCGTTCAAAGGTCGAGGCGTTTCTGCCTGCGCAACCTGCGACGGTTTCTTCTATCGCAACCAGAAAGTCGCGGTCATCGGCGGCGGCAACACTGCCGTAGAAGAGGCGCTCTATCTGGCGAACATCGCTTCAGAAGTGCACCTGATCCACCGTCGCGACACTTTCCGCGCCGAGAAAATCCTGATCAAACGTCTGATGGATAAAGTGGCGAGCGGCAACATTGTGCTGCACACCAACCGTACGCTGGAAGAAGTGACGGGCGATCAGATGGGCGTTGCCGGTCTGCGTATTCGTGATACCCAGAACACCGATAACGTCGAAACGCTGGAAGTGGCGGGCCTGTTTGTGGCTATCGGTCACAGCCCGAACACGGCGATCTTCGAGGGGCAACTGGAGCTGGAAAACGGCTACATCAAAGTGCAGTCCGGTATTCACGGCAACGCGACCCAGACCAGCATCCCGGGTGTGTTCGCTGCTGGTGACGTCATGGACCACATTTACCGTCAGGCGATCACCTCCGCAGGCACCGGTTGCATGGCCGCGCTGGACGCTGAACGCTACCTTGATGGGCTGGCTGAACAAGGTAAATAATCTTTACAAGTCAGTAACAAACGTAAATAAAGGCGGCGATAAGTCGCCTTTATTGTCTCCTCGTTGTAACATTGCGCTGCCCACTTTCTAATAACATCACCTGCAAAGCACGCAATGGAAAAAACCCGTCAACAAGAGTTAACACGCTGGCTAAAACAGCAGAGCGTTCTTTCCCGCCGCTGGCTCATGATTTCCCGTCTTCTGGGACTGATCAGTGGTCTGTTGATTGTTGCCCAGGCATGGCTGCTGGCCCGCATTCTCAATCATATGATCATGGAGAACATTCCGCGTGAAGCGCTTCTGCTGCCCTTCATCGTCCTGATCCTGGTTTTCATTCTGCGCGCCTGGGTCGTCTGGCTGCGCGAACGCGTTGGTTTTCATGCGGGGCAGCATATTCGCTACGAAATTCGCCGACAGGTGCTTGATCGTCTTCAGGAAGCCGGGCCCGCATGGATCCAGGGAAAACCAGCCGGAAGCTGGGCAACGTTAATTCTTGAACAGATTGACGATATGCACGACTACTACGCCCGCTATCTTCCGCAGATGGCGCTGGCCGTATGCGTCCCGCTGCTGATTGTGATAACCATTTTCCCTGTCAACTGGGTGGCAGCGCTGATCCTGCTGGGTACCGCCCCGCTGATCCCCCTGTTTATGGCGATGGTGGGGATGGGAGCAGCCGATGCTAACCGCCGTAACTTCCTTGCGTTGGGTCGCCTGAGTGGCCATTTCCTTGATCGTCTGCGCGGGATGGAGACGTTACGCATTTTTGGCCGGGGTGAAGCCGAAACGGAAAACATTCGCCTGGCGTCGCAGGATTTCCGTCAGCGCACGATGGAAGTGTTACGTCTGGCGTTTCTGTCGTCTGGCGTACTGGAATTCTTTACCTCGCTCTCTATCGCCCTCGTGGCGGTCTATTTTGGTTTCTCGTATCTCGGCGCGCTGGATTTTGGTCACTACGGCACGGCGGTGACACTGTCGGCCGGTTTCCTGGCGCTTATTCTGGCTCCGGAATTTTTCCAGCCGCTTCGCGATCTTGGCACCTTCTACCATGCCAAAGCGCAGGCCGTTGGCGCGGCTGACAGCCTGAAAACGTTCCTGGAGACGCCGCTGGCGCATCCGGAGCGGGGAGAGGTAACGCTGAACGCCAATGAACCCGTGACCATTGAAGCACGTGATTTCTCTATCCTATCACCGGAAGGGAAAGTGCTGGCTGGCCCACTGAACTTTACCTTACCCGCCGGGCAACGGGTGGTGCTGGTAGGGACCAGTGGTTCAGGGAAAAGCTCGCTGATTAATGCGTTATCCGGTTTTATGGCTTATACCGGCTCACTGCGCATCAACAAAACCGAACTGCGCGATCTCGATCCGAACGCCTGGCGAAAACAGCTCAGTTGGGTGGGGCAAAACCCGCAGCTGCCAGCCCCGACGCTGCGGGAAAATGTCCTGCTGGCTCGCCCGGATGCACGTGAAGACGAGTTGCAATCTGTTCTCGACCGCGCCTGGGTCAGCGAGTTTCTGCCGCTGCTTCCGCATGGCGTCGATACCGTTGTCGGCGATCAGTCTGCCGGGTTATCCGTGGGCCAGGCGCAGCGCGTGGCGGTCGCCCGCGCGTTGCTTAATCCATGCCAGTTAATGCTGCTGGACGAGCCTGCGGCCAGCCTGGATGCGCACAGTGAACAGCGCGTGATGGCGGCCCTGAACGCCGCCTCGCGGCAGCAAACCACCCTGATGGTCACTCATCAGCTGGAAGGCATTGCCGACTGGGACCAGATCTGGGTCATGGAAAACGGTCGTATTGTTGAGCAAGGCGATTACGCCTCTCTCGTTACCGCGCAGGGTCCTTTCGCTGCCCTGCTGGCGAATCGTCAGGAGGACATCTGATGCGTGCCCTGCTTCCCTATCTCGCGCTCTATAAACGCCATAAATGGATGCTGACGCTGGGCATCGTGCTGGCCATTGTGACCCTGCTTGCCAGCATCGGCCTGCTCACGCTTTCCGGCTGGTTCTTGTCTGCCTCTGCCGTGGCGGGGGTTGCCGGGCTCTACAGCTTCAACTACATGCTTCCGGCGGCGGGCGTCCGCGGCACCGCCATTACCCGTACGGCTGGACGGTACTTCGAGCGACTGGTCAGCCATGACGCGACATTCCGCGTGCTGCAACATCTGCGCATTTACACCTTCAGTAAACTGCTGCCCCTCTCCCCTGCCGGACTGGCGCGTTTTCGTCAGGGGGAATTGCTCAACCGTGTGGTTGCGGATGTCGACACCCTGGATCACCTCTACCTGCGCGTGATTTCTCCGATTGTCGGCGCGTTTGTGGTGATTGTGGTAGTCACGCTGGGTCTGTCGGTGCTGGATGTCGCTGTTGCGCTGACGCTGGGCGGGATCATGCTTTTGACGCTCATTATCCTGCCGCCGCTATTTTACCGCGCGGGTAAATCCACCGGAGAGAACCTGACGCGTCTGCGCGGGGAGTACCGCCAGCAGCTCACCTCCTGGTTACAGGGGCAGGCCGAACTGACGATATTTGGCGCCAGCGAGCGCTACCGTGTGCGAATGGAGAACACAGAATTGAACTGGCATGAAGCCCAGCGCCGTCAGTCTGAGCTTACCGCGTTCTCTCAGGCGCTTATGATGTTAATCGGGGGTGTCGCGGTCATCGCCATGCTCTGGATGGCGTCCGGTGGCGTTGGCAATAACGCACAGCCGGGCCCTCTGATTGCCTTGTTCGTATTCTGTGCCCTGGCGGCCTTTGAAGCGCTGGCGCCGGTGACGGGTGCCTTCCAGCATCTCGGTCAGGTCATCGCCTCCGCCCTGCGCATCACGGAGATTGCGGAGCAGGATCCGGAGGTGAAGTTCACCGCAGAGCAAACGGCCACGCCTGAGCAGGTTGCCCTGACGCTCAATAACGTCACCTTCGCCTATGACAAGCAGGCACAGAATGCGCTGGAAGGCATTAGCCTCGCTGTGGATGCGGGTCAGCGGATTGCGATCCTCGGCCGTACCGGCTGCGGCAAATCCACGCTTTTGCAGTTGTTAACGCGAGCCTGGGATCCACAGCAAGGTCAGATTCAGTTTAACGGAACTCCGCTGGCAGACTTCAGCGAACAGGCGCTGCGCAAAACCGTCAGCGTGGTTCCACAGCGCGTTCATCTCTTCAGCGCCACGCTGCGCGATAACCTGCTGCTGGCTGCACCGGAGGCCACTGATGACGTACTCCGCGCCATGCTGGAGCAGGTCGGGCTGCATAAGCTGCTTGAAGACGATGGCCTGAACAGCTGGCTGGGTGAAGGCGGTCGTCAACTCTCTGGCGGTGAGCTGCGTCGTCTGGCGATTGCGCGCGCGCTGCTGCATGATGCGCCGCTGATGTTGCTCGACGAGCCCACAGAAGGGCTTGATGCGACAACTGAAAGCCAGATCCTTGATTTACTTGCGAATGTTATGGCCGGTAAAACCGTACTGATGGTGACACACCGCCTGCGTGGACTGGCAAGTTTTGATCGGATAATTGTGATGGACAACGGACACATTATTGAGCAAGGTAGTCACGCAGAGCTGTTGACGAAACAGGGTCGCTACTACCAGTTTAAACAGCGTCTGTAGACTATATTTGTAGCGTCCTCACTCGCGTACTGGAGTTTTGCTGTCATGCGCCTGGTCCAGCTTTCTCGTCATAACATTGCGTTCCCGTCGCCAGAGGGAGCGCTGCGTGAACCCAATGGGCTGCTGGCACTTGGCGGCGATCTCAGCCCTGCCCGGCTCCTGATGGCCTACCAGCGCGGCATATTCCCGTGGTTTTCACCTGGCGACCCTATTTTATGGTGGTCTCCCGATCCGCGCGCCGTGCTCTGGCCCACGCAGTTTCACCTGAGCCGCAGCATGAAGCGTTTCCACGCAAAATCACCGTACCGGGTCACATTGAATCACGCCTTCGGTCAGGTGATAGAAGGGTGTGCGGAAGACCGTCATGAGGGGACATGGATCACCCGCGATATCATCACTGCCTATCATCAACTGCACGAGCTTGGCTACGCCCACTCCATTGAGGTATGGGAGGGTGGCGAGCTTGTTGGCGGTATGTACGGCGTCGCGCAGGGGACGTTATTCTGCGGTGAGTCGATGTTCTCCCGTGCGGTAAACGCCTCGAAAACGGCCCTGCTGGTTTTCTGCCTGGAGTTTGCTCAGCGCGGCGGGCAGCTGCTGGATTGTCAGGTTCTGAACGAGCATACCGCCTCCCTCGGTGCGGTTGAAATCTCCCGCCGCCACTACATTGAGCACCTGGATAACTGCCGTCAGGAGAAGCTGCCGCGCGATTTTTGGGTACCGCGGACACTCTTTATGCCCAATGTCTAAATGTTTTCCGCATATTTTTTATGAGGGTGTTATAATTATGCCGCAGAGTAGCTTCTGCCTGTTGCCCCGCCGCCGTTTGGGACCTTCGCTTCAGATAACGTCCTGACGTTTATCCTGTTGTATCCCCTTTACGAATGCGCTTTCCGTTCGGTTGTACCGTGACGCTTGGGCAATGCGCCGAAACTGTTTTGCTGCGTTTTAAACGCGCAATTCTTTACTTAATTGATGAATTTCGGCATTATCTTGCCGGTTCAAAACTTGGTAGTGATACCCCAGAGGATTAGATGGCCAAAGAAGACAATATTGAAATGCAGGGTACCGTACTTGATACGTTGCCTAACACCATGTTTCGCGTAGAGCTGGAAAACGGTCACGTGGTAACTGCGCACATCTCCGGTAAAATGCGCAAAAACTATATCCGCATTTTGACGGGCGACAAAGTGACTGTTGAACTGACCCCGTACGACCTGAGCAAAGGCCGCATTGTCTTCCGTAGTCGCTAATTGTTTTCGCCTGTAATGGCAGATGAATATTAAAAAAGGCCGGGATAATCCCGGCCTTTTTTTTATTCATGGCTTTAGTGTTGGTGTATTGTCTTCCACGGTTGTACAGAGGCGCCAATTTATGGCTGTGGATTTATCCAGAACCAACATCGAACGAAACTGGAAAGCGCCTCGCAAAATTCCTCTGCGGCATGATGCCCTCACTCACCCCAGCCCTCTCCCACAGGGAGAGGGAGAAAGACAGGCATAAAAAAACCGGGCTGATGCCCGGTTTTTAGACCTACGTAAGAAATCAGTGAGCCGCTTCCGGCTTGTGCTTCGCCGCACTCTGGAAATCGTATGTCAGTTCGTTCTTCGCTTGATCCAGTGCCACTGTCACCTGGCCGCCGTCCACCAGCGAGCCAAACAGCAGTTCGTTCGCCAGCGGTTTCTTCAGGTTGTCCTGAATCACACGCGCCATCGGACGGGCACCCATCGCACGGTCGTAGCCTTTCTCAGCCAGCCAGTTGCGGGCCTCCTGGCTCACTTCCAGCGACACGCCTTTCTGATCAAGCTGAACCTGCAGTTCGACAATGAACTTGTCCACCACCTGATGGATCACCTCGGTAGACAGATGATCGAACCAGATAATGTTGTCCAGACGGTTGCGGAACTCCGGCGTAAAGATCTTCTTGATCTCCTCCATCGCATCGGTGCTGTTATCCTGGTGGATCAGGCCGATGGATTTACGCTCGGTTTCACGGACACCGGCGTTGGTGGTCATCACCAGCACCACGTTACGGAAGTCCGCCTTGCGCCCGTTGTTGTCGGTCAGCGTCCCGTTGTCCATCACCTGCAGCAGGATGTTGAACACATCCGGGTGCGCTTTCTCGATTTCATCGAGCAGCAGTACCGCATGTGGATGCTTGATCACCGCGTCGGTGAGCAGACCGCCCTGGTCAAAGCCCACGTATCCCGGAGGCGCACCGATCAAGCGGCTGACGGTGTGACGCTCCATATACTCGGACATATCAAAGCGCAGCAGTTCAATGCCCAGCGCTTTGGAGAGCTGCACCGTTACTTCGGTTTTCCCGACACCGGTTGGACCGGCGAACAGGAACGAACCGACAGGCTTATGCTCATGCCCAAGTCCGGCACGGGCCATCTTGATCGCTTCGGTTAAGGCCTCAATGGCTTTATCCTGACCAAAGACCAGCATCTTCAGACGATTGCCAAGGGTACGCAGCGTGTCGCGATCGCTCTGAGAAACGCTCTTCTCAGGAATGCGCGCGATACGAGCCACTACGGACTCAATATCCGCCACGTTGACGGTTTTCTTACGCTTGCTGGCTGGCATCAGACGCGCACGCGCCCCTGCCTCGTCAATCACGTCAATCGCCTTATCCGGCAGATGACGATCGTTGATGTATTTCACCGCCAGCTCCACCGCCGCACGCACCGCTTTCGCGGTGTAACGCACGTCGTGGTGCGCTTCATACTTCGGTTTCAGGCCGTTGATGATCTGCACCGTTTCCTCGACGGACGGTTCAGTGACATCGATTTTCTGGAAGCGACGTGCCAGGGCACGATCCTTCTCAAAAATGTTGCTGAACTCCTGGTAAGTGGTCGAGCCAATCACCCGGATCTTGCCGCTGGAGAGCAGCGGTTTGATCAGGTTAGCGGCGTCCACCTGCCCACCCGAAGCGGCACCCGCACCGATGATGGTATGTATTTCATCGATAAACAGGATGCTGTTGGTATCCTGCTCCAGCTGTTTTAACAGCGCCTTGAAGCGTTTTTCAAAATCACCACGGTATTTGGTGCCCGCCAGCAAAGAGCCGATATCCAGCGAGTAGATGGTGCAATCGGCAATTACTTCCGGTACGTCGCCCTGCACAATGCGCCAGGCGAGACCTTCGGCAATCGCGGTTTTACCCACGCCCGATTCCCCCACCAGCAGCGGGTTATTTTTGCGGCGACGGCACAGCACCTGAATCGCGCGCTCCAGCTCTTTATCGCGACCAATCAGCGGGTCGATACCGCCAACGCGAGCAAGCTGATTAAGGTTGGTGGTGAAGTTTTCCATACGATCCTCCCCGCCTGCTTGCTCTTCATTGTTATTGACCTGATTGCTGGGATCCGATGCCTGGTTAGGCTCGTCTTTGCGCGTGCCGTGGGAAATAAAGTTAACCACATCGAGTCGGCTGACTTCGTGTTTGCGCAGCAGGTAGGCCGCCTGCGACTCCTGCTCGCTGAAGATGGCGACCAGGACGTTTGCGCCCGTCACTTCGCTACGTCCGGAAGACTGGACGTGGAATACCGCGCGCTGCAGCACACGCTGGAAGCTGAGCGTCGGCTGTGTGTCGCGCTCTTCTTCACTGGCTGGCAGCACCGGTGTCGTTTGTTCGATGAAGGCTTCGAGTTCCTGACGTAGCGCCACCAGATCCACGGAGCAGGCTTCCAGCGCTTCGCGGGCGGATGGGTTGCTAAGCAGTGCGAGCAGTAAATGCTCGACGGTCATAAACTCATGTCGGTGCTCACGCGCTCTGGCGAAAGCCATATTTAAACTGAGTTCCAGTTCTTGATTGAGCATAGGCACCTCCCCCAATTTTATGCCTTATCAGGCCTTTTCCAGCGTACACAGCAACGGATGCTCGTTCTCCCTCGCATAGTCGTTCACCATCGCCACTTTGGTTTCCGCCACCTCGGCAGTAAAGATGCCGCAGATAGCTTTGCCACGATAATGAACGGTAAGCATCAGTTGCGTTGCACGTTCTACATCATAAGAAAAGAACTTTTGTAGCACGTCAATAACAAATTCCATCGGCGTGTAATCATCGTTCATTAACATAACTTTATACATAGATGGCGGTTTTAGCGCGTCACGCACTTTGTCTTCCGCCAGCTGGTCAAAATCCAGCCAGTCGTTGGTCTTACCCATTTTGCATAACCACTTTGAATCTACCTCAGATGTTAGATAACAATCATCTATTACTGTCATCCGCGATGTCTGTCACAAACTGTTGCAATAGCGTTAACTGCTTCAAACTTTGGTTGATTATTGTCCCATCTCCAGCGCCAAACGCTTGACGATGTCTTTCGATTCTCTAAATTGTACAAGCGTGAGATGGCGAGGTTTTGAACAGCCCCCACTCCACCACCGGTTCATTCCATCTTAACTTATAAGATTTACGAAGGATGTCGAAGCATGGAAATGGGTACTGTTAAGTGGTTCAACAACGCCAAAGGGTTTGGCTTCATCTGCCCCGAAGGCGGCGGCGAGGATATATTCGCTCACTATTCCACCATTCAGATGGATGGTTACAGAACGCTCAAAGCCGGGCAGTCCGTCCGGTTCGATGTACATCAGGGACCCAAAGGCAATCACGCAAGCCTTATTGTACCGATTGAAGCAGAAACGGTTGCTTAGCTCTCTGTTTTATTGTGTACATCCCGCAGTCAAAATGCCAGCCCGATCGGCTGGCATTTTTATTTTCGGGTTATTCCCGAGCCAGCGCATCCACCGGATCCAGCCGCGCCGCGTTGCGGGCCGGGAGCCAGCCAAACAAGATGCCGGTAAAGGTCGAGCATAAAAATGCGGTAAGAATGGCCACCGGTGAAAACCCAATCTCCCAGCCGGGTAAGAAAATCTGCAGGGCAAAGGCGATCATCATCGACAGCGCAATCCCCATGGCGCCGCCCACCAGACACACCAGCACCGCTTCAATCAAAAATTGCTGCAGTACGTCGCTGGCTCTGGCCCCGACCGCCATGCGAATACCAATTTCCCGGGTACGTTCCGTCACCGAGACCAGCATGATATTCATTACCCCGATACCGCCAACGACCAGCGAAATCACCGCCACCAGCGTGAGGAACAGCTGAAGAGTACGTGTGGTCTTTTCCGCCGTTTTCAAGAGGCCGTCCATATTCCAGGTGAAGAAATCCTTCTTCCCGTGACGCAGGGTTAACAGCCGCTCAAGCTGCTGTTCGGCCAGCGCGCTGTCATAGCCCTCCTTCACGCGAACAGTGATGGAGTTCAGCCATGACTGCCCCATAATCCGCCCGGAAATGGTGCTGTACGGTAGCCAGACCCGCAGGATCTTGCTGCTGCCAAACATGGACTGCTTCTCTTCCGCCACGCCAATCACGGTGGCTGGCATGTTCCCTACAAGAATCACTTCGCCCACGACGTTGGTTTTATTGGGGAAGAGCTGTCTGCGCGAGTTCGCGTCCAGTACCACCACCTGCGCCCTGCCCGCCAGCTGTTCGGCGTTGAAGGTCGCCCCTTCGCTGAAGGTCATGCCGTAGACGTTGAAATAATCTCCGCTGACGCCGTTCGCGCTGGCGGCAACGTCCACGTTACCCACGCGCAGGCGAAGGTTTTGCGACACGGCAGGCGTCGCCGAATTGACCCACGGCTGTTTCTGAATGGCCGCCAGATCGTCGTATTTCAACGCCTGCTGATACTGCGGTTCGTCATCACCAAAGTCTTTCCCGGGATAGACGTCAATGGTGTTGGTCCCGATAGCGCGGATATCCGCCAGCACCAGCTGTTTGGCTGCATCGCCCACCACCACAATCGACACCACCGATGCAATACCGATGATGATCCCAAGCATGGTCAGCAGGGTGCGCATTTTATTGGCCGCCATCGCCAGCCAGGCCATGGTCAGCGCCTCGCAAAAACCGCTGGAAAACTGTCCCCAGCCGGTTGCAGCAGGCAAGGCTTCTTTTGGCGCGGCCGCTCTGGACGCACGCGGTGGCGGGTTGCTCACCAGCTCGCCGTCGTGGATCTCGATAATGCGCTCAGCCTGCGCCGCCACCTGCGGATCGTGAGTCACGATAATGACCGTGTGCCCCTGATCGCGAAGCTGATGGAGGATCGCCATCACCTCTTCACCGGAATGGCTGTCGAGCGCTCCGGTGGGTTCATCGGCCAGGATCACCTGCCCGCCGTTCATCAGCGCACGGGCAATACTCACGCGCTGCTGCTGACCGCCAGAAAGCTGCGAGGGCTGATACTCTACCCGCTCCGCCAGACCAAGACGCGTTAACAGCGCCTGCGCGCGCGCAAGGCGTTTCTTGCGCTCCACGCCTGCATAGACCGCCGGGACCTCCACGTTCTGCGCCGCACTCAGGTGAGAGAGCAGATGGTAACGCTGAAAGATAAAGCCGAAGTGTTCCCGACGCAGCTTTGCCAGCGCGTCGCCGTCCAGAGTGGAAACGTCCGTTCCGGCCACGCGGTAGGTACCGCTGGTCGGTTTATCCAGACAGCCAAGAATGTTCATCAGCGTCGATTTACCGGAACCCGACGCGCCAACAATCGCCACCATCTCGCCCGCTTCCACGCGCAGGGAGATGCCCTTCAGCACCTCCACCGGACCATCGCCCGACGGATAGCTGCGACGAATATCAGTCAGCTCAAGCAACGCCGTCATTTCGCCGCTCCGGGCAGGGTTTCGCTGGTGACCACCTCGTCACCCTCTTCCAGCCCTTTCACCACCACCACGTCGGTATCGTTGCGTGCGCCAATCACCACTTCACGCTCGCGCGTTTCGCCGTTGCGTAACACCTTCACCTTATAGCGGTTATCCCCGGCGGATTCCCCCAGCGCAGAGAGCGGAACGGTCAGCACGTTTTTTACGCCGGTCAGCTGAATATGGACCTGCGCGGTCATATCCAGACGCAGCACGCCCTGCGGGTTGGGGACTTCAAAACGGGCATAGTAGAAGATCGCGTCGTTCACTTTTTCCGGCGTAGGCAGAATGTCCTTCAGCACGCCTTCATAGCGCGTCTGCGGATCGCCCAGTACGGTGAACCAGGCGTTCTGCCCCGGCTTAAGATGGATAACATCCGCCTCGGAAACCTGCGCTTTCACCAGCATAGTGCTCATATCCGCCAGCGTCAGAATGTTCGGCGCCTGTTGGGCGGCAATCACCGTCTGACCCTGAAGCGTGGTGATCTGGGTCACTTCCCCGGCCATGGGCGCCACAATCTTCGTATAATCGAGGTTGGTTTTCGCCGTATCCAGCGAGGCCTGGTTGCGCTTGATTTGCGCGTCAATGGTGCCAATCTGCGCCTGTTTCACCGCCAGTTCGGTGGCGGCCGTGTCGAGATCCTGTTTCGAGATCGCCTGCGTTTTGGCCAGCGCCTGCTGACGCGTCAGGGTCACCTGGGCAAGATTACGTTCCGCCAGCGCCTGCGCACGCTGCGCGCGCAGCTCCATCAGCGTGGCTTCCACTTCCCGGATCTGGTTTTCAGCCTGTTCCGGGTCGATAACGCCGAGCAGTTGCCCCTTTTTCACCTTATCGCCAATCTCAACGGACAGCGTTTTTAACTGCCCGCTAACCTGTGCGCCCACGTCAACCTTGCGCAGCGCATCAAGTTTGCCGGTCGCCAGTACGTTTTGCTGCAATTCACCCGGACGGACGATCAGCGTTTGATACTGCGGAACCGGCGCGTTGAGCACTTGCCATAACCAGTATCCGGCCGCTATCACCGCTATCGCCAGCAGCAGAAACCACTTTCTGCGTTTTCCCTTGAGGTTCATAAATATTCCAAATAATTATTCTGGCTTACATCAACGTCGATTCTATCTAAACCACTCCTCAACGAAACCCCTGAATTCAGGAAATGCCTGGATTTGTTGACACAACGTTGACAAAGGGCCTGCTGAAATAACGCCATTCCATAAGAAGCAGGATCTCACATGTCTTCCATCGTCGATACACCGTATTCCACTCTGTCGCAGCCTAAATCCGGCTGGCAGCTGTTTAAAAGCCTGGTCACTGGCGCCATTACGCCGGGCCTGGCATGGCAAAATCCCGCCTATCGACGTAAGTTTGCGCTTCGCACGCTGGCCACACCGCTCAGCACCGCACGTCTGCTCTCAAGCCTGGCAAAGCAGCCCCGTTTGATGCAAATGCTGCAGGTCCAGCCTGGCCTGCCCTGTCGCCTGCATCGCCCTTGGCTGACCGTGAATATGGATCGCCCGCATGCGCTGGAAGCCCTGAACTGGCACTACCAGACCATGAGTGACCACCTGCCGGCCGCGCTGCTCAAAGGCTATCTTTCTAAGCAGGGCGTGACGCTCCTGACCTTAACCGGTAAGGATGAACAGCAGTTTACCGTTCGGTTGTGCGCCGATGCGTTCCTGGATAAAGAGGGAGAAGCTACCCTCTTTTTCAGTGACCATCAGGATACCGTGCTGGCGGAAATAACGTTTACGCTGTGCCCGTTTGAAGGCAAAAGCACGCTCTTTATCGGCGGTCTGCAGGGGGCGAAAGCCCACGTTCCGCATGAGCTGATCCAGAAGGCAACCAAGGCGTGCCATGGCCTTTTCCCGAAACGTCTGCTGGTTGAAGCGGTTATGACGCTCGGCAGCGCCTTTCCGGTGGAGCAGATTGTGGCGGTGAGTAATGCCACCCACATCTATCGCAGCTGGCGATATCGCAAGAAAAAAGAGGGGAAACTGCTGGCGGATTACGACAGCTTCTGGATCTCCCTCGGCGGACACAAACAGGATAACGGTAACTTTGAACTGCCGCTTGCCATGCCGCGTAAGTCCATGGAAGAGATTGCCAGTAAAAAACGCGCGGAATATCGCCGCCGCTATGAGCTGCTGGATAGCCTGACGGAGCAGGTCACCCAGGCAACCCGGCGTTAATCGGCTTTCCCGCGTGCCAGCCACAGGACGCGGGAGAACATTTTACGCAGCAGCGTAGGCACCGATTCGATCCCTCTCCGCCCTGCTTCTGTTGCCACTTCAATGGCTAAATCCGGTTTTGAAGAGCGGTGGATCGCTTTGGCGATCACGCGCCGCATGTTCATCGGCACATCGACCGGCACCATCGCTATCCTGTGGAACACGTCATCGAACCCCTGGCGGTACATAAAGTGCTCCATGTCCATGGCGGGCAGCATGGTTAAATGATCCCGCTCTTCTTCTCGCTCATCGTTCAACAGGCTGCGCACGGTGGATGCGTATTTTTTACCCGCCTCATCGCCGTCGACCAGCACGTGCCATTCTATGCCCATCCGCCGGGCGAATTTGATCAGCGGCTTTAACCCTGACTGCGCAAACTCGATGACCTTAATCCCCTCCGCATCAAAATGGTGGCCGCACTGGCGCGCCAGCTCGTTGATGACCCAGGTCTCGGTTTCCCCCTCCACCAGAAGCCAGCAGCGGGCAAAAAGCGACGAGGCGCGATTAAAGCGGATATGAAACGCAATACGGCGACCATCCTCGGCATTCATCCCTCCCGGCCCCAGCCGGTAAGCAGAAACGCGCGATGATTCACGCACCAGGCGGCAAACATACTCGACCGGCGTCAGCGACAACAACTCGCCGGAATTGGTGGTGGTAATGCGCTGAAGCGGCAGCAGATTCAGCAGGTGCCAGGCAACGGAGAGCATGATGGGGTGCAGACGTGTTTCCGGGTCTTCCACCAGCAGCAGCGGACGCGCATCGCGATCCAGACGAACGGTTCCCTTGGCCTGCAGAAGAGTGGAAAACAGCCCCAGCAAAATCACCCGATGAGTGCGTCCGCCGGGCCGGTCGATCATCCGGTTAATGATATCGAGATAGCGCCAGCTTCGTTGCTCATCATGGGACCGACGGCGCATCAGACGATGGCGCGACTGCGAGGTTCCCTGCTCGGAAAAATAGTGCTCCAGCAGTTGCACCATGGCAGAGAGCCCCTGGCGGATTTGCCCATCGGTGAGATTTTGCGGACGCGAAACCAGCTCGCGTGCCAGGAAATCAAGCTCGCGGGCGGTGACTTCTACTTCCGGCATATGCGGCACGGTACCGTTACGGATACGCCGCATAAAACGCGCATCGCGCAAGCGTAGCACCGGCATCAAACGAATCAGATGCCGGGCCAGCTCGTCGATATTGTCCAGTGGGATGGGGTTGCCTTTCTGGTCGAGAAATTCACGCAGGGTCAGCACCCCTTCATTCTCTGACATCTCGCCTTCCAGACGATAAAAAATACGGTGGAAGCCATCATCGCTCTGAACCCAGCACGGTGACATCGGGCGGAAGCGACGCACCCGGTGACGCCCCGGCTCGGATTCGCGGAACGTCAGAATGATATGGAGATGCTTCTCGCGGCCGTTGACATCGCCGGGCGGAAACCAGAAATCATCATGAACGAAGTGATACAAATCGCCTTCGGGCGAAAGCAGCAGCGTCAGCGCGTCCAGCAGGCTGGACTTACCCCAGGCGTTCTCGCCGATGAGGACGTTATTCTGCTCCAGCTGGAGTGACAGACGGTTTATACCGCGAAACCCGACAATTTCCACACGTTCGAGAAGCATACATCCCCCGAGAAATGATCACTTTTTCCTTTAAGTTATCAGCAGTATAGCGGGAGGATGCCGCGCAGAACACTGTCAGGCCTCCTGATTATTTTGTCTCAGCACGAAAAATTCAGAATTTACGTGCAAGGTTTCATTTGAAATAGTCTCAATAGCACCACAAACTATCGCCCGCAAATTGGACTATGATCTATTCACCTCCAGTTTGAACAAGGATTGACATCACATTGCCTTAAATCAAATTATCCGAATTTATTTAAGTGGCGAAGGGGTGTTGTTGGTTTCTAAAATAATGGCTCTTTGAGTCGTCATCCCTTTATGGCGATATATCCCGCGCGCGGGAAAGCGTGCGGTAGTTAATTGAGGTGGTTATGTTCAGAAAATTAGCAGCAGAATGCTTTGGTACATTCTGGCTGGTGTTTGGTGGCTGCGGTAGTGCCGTTCTGGCAGCAGCATTTCCGGAACTCGGCATTGGTTTTGTCGGCGTCGCGCTGGCATTTGGTTTAACGGTATTAACCATGGCCTTCGCCGTAGGACATATTTCCGGTGGTCATTTTAACCCGGCCGTGACATTAGGCTTATGGGCTGGTGGTCGCTTCCCGGCCAAAGAGGTCATTGGCTATATTGTCGCTCAGGTTGTGGGCGGTATTATTGCTGCCGCGGTGCTGTACGTGATTGCCAGCGGTAAAGCCGGCTTTGACGCCGCAGCCAGCGGTTTTGCTTCCAACGGCTTCGGTGAGCACTCGCCTGGCGGCTACTCTATGCTCTCTGCCATTGTGATTGAAATTGTGCTGACCGCCGGCTTCCTGCTGGTGATCCACGGCGCGACCGACAAATACGCCCCTGCGGGCTTCGCGCCTATCGCCATTGGTCTGGCACTGACGCTTATTCACCTGATCTCCATTCCGGTGACCAACACCTCGGTGAACCCGGCGCGCAGCACCGCCGTCGCCATCTTCCAGGGCGGTTGGGCACTTGAGCAGCTGTGGCTGTTCTGGGTAATGCCGATCGTCGGCGGTATTCTGGGCGGCGTGCTGTATCGCACCCTGCTGGAAAAACGCGATTAATCTTTCCCTCCCTCTCCCTGTGGGAGAGGGCCAGGGTGAGGGCAACAGGCCGGGTAAGGCGCAGCCGACACCCGGCTTTCTTTTGCCGCTTTACTGAACAGCCTTTATTGGGTAGTGTCTCTGGCGCTCAACAGCTACTCACAAGGACCGGTTGTTCATGTTCTCAGGACTCCTCATTATTCTGCTGCCCCTTATTGTGGGCTATCTTATCCCGCTGCATCAGGCATCGGCATTACGGCTTATCAACCGTTTTCTCAGCTGGATTGTTTACGTCATTCTGTTCTTTATGGGGATTAGCCTGGCCTTTCTGGATAACCTGGCGACCAATCTGCTTTCCATCCTGCATTATTCTGCGGTCACTGTTGTGGTTATTTTGCTCTGCAATATCGCCGCCTTATTCTGGCTTGAACGCACTATTCCGTGGAAAAACCATCACCATCAGGAAAAACTGCCTTCCCGAATTGCGATGGCGCTGGAATCATTAAAACTGTGCGGCGTCGTGGTGCTCGGTTTTGTCCTTGGACTCACCGGATGGCCTTTTTTGCAGCACGCCACCGAAGCCAGCGAATATACCCTGATCTTCCTGCTGTTCCTTATTGGTATCCAGCTACGCAATAATGGCATGACCCTGAAACAGATTGTCCTGAATCGTCGGGGAATGATTGTTGCCGTTATTGTGGTCGCCAGTTCAATGGTAGCAGGCGTCATTAACGCCTTGATTCTCGACCTGCCGCTCAAAACCGGCCTGGCCATGGCCTCCGGATTTGGCTGGTATTCCCTCTCCGGTATTCTGCTAACCGAGTCGTTTGGCCCTGTTATTGGCAGCGCCGCCTTCTTTAACGACCTGGCGCGGGAGTTAATCGCCATCATGCTGATCCCGGGTCTGGTTCGCCGCAGCCGCTCTACCGCGCTGGGTCTGAGCGGGGCGACGTCGATGGACTTTACCCTGCCGGTATTACAACGCTCTGGCGGGCTGGAAATGGTGCCCGCCGCCATCGTACACGGCTTTATTCTGAGCCTGCTGGTGCCTGTTCTGATGGCCTTTTTCTCCGCCTGATACCTCTCTGGCGGTAGGGTTCCTGCCGCCAAAATTGCGCTAAATCAATCTCCCTCTACTTTGTCAAAAAAAGCCCTTTTCACCGCCCGGACACAGGCATAACCTTAAACATGTATATCAAATATAACTTTAACAGGTGTGATTATGTTTTGTGTGCAATGTGAACAAACTATCCGTACCCCGGCAGGCAATGGCTGTTCTTACGCGCAGGGTATGTGCGGTAAAACCGCAGAAACATCAGACCTGCAGGATCTGCTGATTGCTGCCCTGCAGGGGCTTTCCGCCTGGGCATTCAAAGCCCGCGAGTACGGTATTGTCGACCACTACGTAGACAGCTTTGCGCCGCGCGCCTTTTTCTCCACGCTGACTAACGTTAACTTTGATTCGCCGCGCATTGTCGGGTACGCCCGTGAAGCGATTGCCCTGCGCGAAGCGCTGAAAGCGCAGTGCCTGAATGCCGATGCCAGC
This sequence comes from Enterobacter sp. 50793107, assembly GCF_001463365.1. NCBI lineage: Bacteria > Pseudomonadati > Pseudomonadota > Gammaproteobacteria > Enterobacterales > Enterobacteriaceae > Enterobacter > Enterobacter sp. 50793107. The sequence goes on from NZ_LNII01000173.1 coordinate 19,198, forward strand.
GCCCGCGTGGACAACCCGATGTCAGAACTGCAGCTGGTGAGTGACGACCTGGGCGAATTACAGCGTCAGGCCGCAGAATTTACCCCGAACAAAGACAAAGCGGCGATTGGCGAGAACATTCTCGGCCTGCGCCTGCTGTGCCTGTACGGCCTGAAAGGTGCCGCAGCCTATATGGAGCACGCGCACGTGCTTGGCCAGTACGATAACGACATCTACGCGCAGTACCACAAAATCATGGCGTGGCTGGGCACCTGGCCTGCCGATATGAATGCGCTGCTTGAGTGCTCTATGGAAATCGGCCAGATGAACTTCAAAGTGATGAGCATTCTGGATGCCGGTGAAACCAGCACCTACGGTCATCCAACGCCAACGCAGGTCAATGTGAAAGCGACCGAAGGCAAATGTATTCTCATCTCCGGCCACGACCTGAAAGATCTCTACAACCTGCTGAAGCAGACCGAAGGCACCGGCGTTAACGTCTATACCCACGGCGAAATGCTGCCCGCACACGGCTACCCGGAACTGCGTAAATTCAAACATCTGATCGGGAACTACGGCAGCGGCTGGCAGAATCAGCAGGTTGAGTTCGCCCGCTTCCCGGGCCCAATTGTGATGACCTCTAACTGCATCATCGACCCGACCGTCGGCGCGTATGATGACCGCATCTGGACCCGCAGCATCGTCGGCTGGCCGGGCGTGAGCCACCTTGAAGGTGACGATTTCGGTCCGGTGATCGCCCAGGCGCAGCAGATGGCGGGCTTCCCGTACAGTGAAATTCCGCACCTGATCACCGTTGGCTTTGGCCGCGAAACGCTGCTCGGCGCCGCAGACTCGCTGATTGACCTCGTCAGCCGTGAAAAACTGCGCCACATCTTCCTGATTGGCGGCTGTGACGGCGCGCGCGGTGAGCGTAACTACTTCACCGATTTCGCCACCCGCGTGCCGGAAGATTGCCTGATCCTGACGCTGGCCTGCGGTAAATACCGTTTCAACAAGCTGGACTTCGGCAACATCGAAGGGCTGCCGCGTCTGGTGGATGCTGGTCAGTGTAACGATGCCTATTCAGCCATCATTCTGGCGGTCACGCTGGCGGAGAAACTGGGCTGCGGCGTGAACGATCTGCCGCTGTCGCTGGTGCTCTCCTGGTTCGAGCAGAAAGCGATTGTGATCCTGCTGACCCTGCTCTCTCTGGGCGTAACCAATATCGTCACCGGCCCAACCGCGCCAGGCTTCCTGACGCCGGACCTGCTGGCCGTGCTGAACGAGAAATTCGGTCTGCGTTCCGTGACCACCGTAGAAGAAGATATGCAGCAACTGCTGAGCGCGTAAGGAGTATTTCATGACCATGCCAACCTCTCAGTGCCCGTGGCGGATGCAGGTTCATCACATCCATCAGGAGACGCCGGATGTGTGGACGCTGTCGCTGCTGTGCCATGACTACTACCCGTACCGTGCCGGTCAGTATGCGCTGGTCAGTGTCCGCAACTCCGCGGACACATTGCGCGCCTATACGATCTCCTCGACGCCGGGCGTGAGCGAATACATTACGCTCACTATCCGCCGCATCGATGACGGTGCAGGCTCGCAGTGGCTCACGCGTGACGTCAAGCGCGGGGATTACATCTGGCTGTCTGACGCTCAGGGGGAATTTACCTGTGACGACAAGAGCGAAGATAAATTCCTGCTGCTGGCCGCAGGCTGTGGCGTCACGCCGATCATGTCAATGCGTCGCTGGCTGGCCAAAAAACGCCCGCAGGCCGACGTGCAGGTGATCTACAGCGTGCGCTCGCCGGACGATGTGATCTTTGCCGATGAGTGGCGCAACTACCCGGTGACGCTGGTGGCAGAGCACAACGCGACGCACGGTTTTGTCGAGGGACGTCTGAGCCGCGAGCTGCTGCAAAGCGTGCCCGATATAGCGAACCGTACCGTGATGACCTGCGGCCCGGCACCGTATATGGAGATTGTGGAACAGGAAGTGAAAGCCCTGGGCGTAACCCGCTTCTTCAAAGAGCAGTTCTTCACGCCGGTGGCGGAGGCGGCAACCAGCGGGATTCAGTTCACCAAACTGCAACCGGCGCAAACCTTCTTTGGCCGCGTCGGCACCACGCTGCTGGAGGCGCTGGAAAGCAATAAGGTGCCCGTGGTGGCTGCCTGTCGCGCGGGCGTATGCGGATGCTGTAAAACGAAGGTAGTCTCCGGGGAGTACAGCGTGACCAGCACCATGACGCTGACCGATGCAGAAATTGCTGAAGGTTATGTGCTGGCGTGCTCATGTCATCCGCAGGGGGACCTGGTCCTTGCATAAACGTTAAATGTTCGATCGTAGGCCCGGTAAGCGTCAGCGCCACCGGGCTTTTTGTCGGGTGGCACTACGTTTACCCGACCTACAACAACCCTATCGCCACGCAGGACCTTTCCCTACCGCGTACCGCCCTGCCCCTAAAAACGCCACCGCCAGCGAGCCGATAAAGAAGTACACCAGGCTCTCAATGGCCCACGCACCAACGGCATCGAGTGCAAAGGTTTTGCCCGTGCCCACCATCAGCCATGCCACAATCATGGTAAACGCCAGCACCAGCGCCGCCGGGCGCGTAAAGAGGCCGACAATGATCAGGATCGGTGCCACCACTTCGCCAATCAATACGCCGTAAGCAATAAACCCCGGCAGCCCTTTTTCCACCAGCAGGCCGCTGATAAAGCCCACACCGCCAAATAACTTGTGTAATCCGTGAAACAACATCAGCCCACCGACGGCAAGTCGTAACAAGAGTTTGCCGAGATCGTCGCACGTTAGCTTTTCGTTTACAGCAATTAACAATGATTTAACCATCTGAAATGATTCCCGTTTTCACCCAATCTGTCGCCAGATTATGCCGAATCATTGCCGGTGAAAACCACCCTGAAATGAGGGGTATTGTGCAGGCAATACAGTGACTTTCTTCTAAGCTTGAAAGCGATATCACAAAAAGGAGACGGACAACCATGAAACAAACCGTGGCTGCATACATAGCGAAGACCCTTGAACAGGCAGGTGTAAAACGTATCTGGGGCGTAACCGGCGATTCACTGAACGGGCTGAGCGACAGCCTCAACAAGATGAAAACCATTGAATGGATGCCGACCCGTCATGAGGAGGTCGCCGCCTTTGCCGCCGGGGCCGAAGCACAGCTCACCGGGGAGCTGGCCGTCTGCGCCGGGTCGTGTGGCCCAGGGAACCTGCACCTGATTAACGGGCTGTTCGACTGTCACCGCAATCACGTGCCGGTGCTGGCAATTGCCGCCCATATTCCCTCATCTGAAATCGGCAGTGGCTATTTTCAGGAGACGCATCCGCAGGAGCTGTTCCGTGAATGCAGCCACTATTGCGAGCTGGTGTCCTCGCCGGAGCAGATCCCGCAGGTTCTGGCGATAGCCATGCGCAAGGCGGTGCTGAACCGGGGTGTTTCTGTGGTCGTGATCCCGGGGGATGTGGCGCTCAAGGCTGCGCCCGAAGGGGCCAGCACCCACTGGTATCACGCCCCCCAGCCGGTCGTTACCCCAGCTGAAGAGGAGCTGAAAAAACTGGCGCAACTGCTGCGTTACGCCAGCAATATCGCCCTGATGTGCGGCAGCGGCTGTGCTGGCGCGCATAAGGAACTCCTTGAATTTGCAGGTAAGCTAAAAGCCCCAATTGTTCATGCCCTGCGCGGCAAAGAGCACGTTGAGTACGATAACCCTTACGACGTGGGCATGACCGGGCTGATCGGTTTTTCGTCCGGCTTCCATACCATGATGAATGCCGACACGCTGATCCTGCTCGGTACCCAGTTCCCCTATCGCGCGTTCTACCCGACGGATGCCAAAATCATTCAGATCGATATTAACCCGGCCAGCATCGGTGCACACAGCAAGGTCGATATGGCGCTGGTGGGCGACATTAAATCCACCCTTGCCGCCCTGCTGCCGCTGCTGGAAGAGAAAACGGATCGTAAATTCCTCGACAAAGCCCTGAGCGATTACCGCGATGCGCGTAAGGGGCTGGACGAACTCGCCAAACCGAGCGACAAAGCGATCCACCCGCAGTATCTCTCGCAGCAGATCAGCCACTTCGCGGACGACGATGCCATCTTTACCTGTGACGTCGGCACGCCAACCGTCTGGGCGGCACGCTACCTGAAGATGAACGGCAAACGCCGCCTGCTCGGCTCGTTCAACCATGGCTCAATGGCCAACGCCATGCCGCAGGCGCTGGGCGCCAAAGCCACCGCCCCGGAGCGTCAGGTGGTGGCGATGTGCGGTGACGGCGGATTCAGCATGCTGATGGGCGATTTCCTGTCGGTGGTGCAGATGAAGTTGCCGCTGAAAATCGTGGTCTTCAATAACAGCGTGCTGGGCTTTGTGGCGATGGAGATGAAGGCCGGGGGCTATCTGACGGACGGCACCGAGCTGCACGACACCAACTTCGCCCGCATTGCCGAAGCCTGCGGCATAACCGGTATCCGCGTGGAGAAAGCCTCCGAGGTGGATGAAGCTCTGCAACGGGCGTTTTCCATCGACGGCCCGGTGCTGGTGGATGTGGTGGTCGCCAAAGAGGAGCTGGCCATCCCGCCGCAGATCAAGCTGGAGCAGGCCAAAGGCTTTAGCCTCTACATGCTGCGGGCGATCATCAGCGGCCGCGGCGATGAAGTGATCGAACTGGCAAAAACTAACTGGCTCAGGTAAAACATTTCGCATGACCTCTTAAAATAAAGGGATGTGAAATGATTGATTTACGCAGTGATACCGTTACCCGTCCGAGTCGCGCCATGCTCGAAGAGATGATGGCCGCCCCGGTCGGGGACGACGTCTACGGTGACGATCCAACGGTCAACGAACTGCAGCGCTATGCCGCAGAACTCAGCGGTAAAGAGGCCGCCCTGTTCCTGCCCACCGGAACGCAGGCCAACCTGGTGGCGCTGCTCAGCCACTGCGAACGCGGTGAAGAGTACATCGTCGGCCAGGGAGCGCATAACTACCTGTACGAAGCGGGCGGCGCGGCGGTGCTCGGCAGCATTCAGCCGCAGCCGATCGACGCCGCACCGGACGGCACTCTCCCGCTCGACAAGGTCGCCGCAAAAATCAAAGCCGACGACATCCACTTCGCCCGCACCAAATTACTCAGCCTTGAAAACACCCACAACGGCAAAGTCCTGCCGCGCGAGTACCTCAAAGCGGCGTGGGAATTTACCCGCGAGCGCAGGCTCGGCCTGCACGTGGACGGCGCACGAATCTTTAACGCCGTGGTGGCCTACGGCTGCGAGCTGAACGAGATTACGCAGTATTGTGACTCGTTCACCATCTGCCTCTCAAAAGGGCTGGGCACCCCCGTGGGTTCTCTGCTGGTGGGCGATGCGGACTACATCAAACGCGCCAACCGCTGGCGCAAGATGACCGGCGGCGGCATGCGCCAGGCCGGTATTCTGGCCGCAGCGGGTCTGTATGCCCTTAAAAACAACGTGGCACGCCTGCAGGACGATCACGACAACGCCGCGTGGATGGCCGGGCAACTGCGTGAAATTGGCGCCGACGTGATGCGACACGACACCAACATGCTGTTTGTTCGCGTGGGTGATGAGCACGCCGCTGCGCTTGGGGAGTTCATGAAAGCGCGTGGCGTACTCATCAACGCGTCACCTGTTGTGCGTCTGGTGATGCATCTCGACGTCAGCCGCGAGCAGCTGTTGGACGTTGTGAAACACTGGCAGGCGTTTTTACGGCGTTAAGGAGCAGAACGTGCCGCAACGTATTCTGGTGCTTGGTGCCAGCGGGTATATCGGTCAGCATCTGACCACGGCGTTAAGCCAGCAGGGACATCAGGTGCTGGCGGCGGCACGCAACACGGAACGCCTGCAAAAACTAAACCTGCCTGGCGTCACCTGCCACAACGTCGACCTTAACTGGCCTGAGTCGCTGCCCGCGCTGCTGGAAGGGGTCGACACGCTGTATTACCTGGTGCACAGCATGGGCGAAGGCGGCGATTTTATCGCCCACGAACGTCAGGTGGCCCTGAACGTCCGCGATGCCCTGCGGCAAACGCCGGTTAAGCAGGTGATTTTTTTAAGCTCGCTCCAGGCGCCCGAAAATGAGCAGTCCGACCACCTGCGCGCCCGTCAGCTTACCGCGGACACCTTGCGCAGTGCGGATATCCCCGTCACCGAACTGCGGGCGGGGATCATCGTCGGCGCGGGCTCTGCCGCCTTCGAAGTGATGCGCGATATGGTCTACAACCTGCCGGTACTCACCCCACCGCGCTGGGTGCGGTCGCGCACCACACCGATTGCCCTGGAAAACCTGCTGCATTACCTGGTGGCACTGCTGGACCATCCCGCCGAACAGCACCGCGTGCTTGAGGCCGCGGGGCCGGAGGTGTTGAGCTATCAGGAACAGTTCGAGCATTTTATGCGCGTCAGCGGCCGCCAACGCTGGCTCATCCCCGTTCCCTTCCCGACCCGCTGGATCTCCGTGTGGTTTTTAAACGTTATTACCTCGGTGCCGCCGACGACAGCGAAAGCGCTGATCCAGGGGCTGAAGCACGATCTGCTGGCGGACGATGGCGAACTGCGCGCATTAATTCCGCAGACGCTGATCCGTTTTGACGACGCGGTACGCCATACCCTGAAAGAAGAAGAGAAGCTGGTGAACTCCAGCGACTGGGGCTACGACGCGCAGGCGTTTGCCCGCTGGCGGCCGGAGTACGGTTATTACCCGAAACAGGCGGGCTGCACGGTGAAAACCTCGGCCAGCCTGGCATCGCTGTGGGAGGTGGTGAACCAGATCGGCGGCAAAGAGCGTTATTTCTTCGGCAATATTCTCTGGCAGACACGCGGAGCGATGGATCTGCTGGTGGGCCACCGGCTGGCGAAAGGCCGCCCTGCGCAGCCGTACCTCAAAGTGGGTGATACGGTCGACAGCTGGAAAGTCATCATCGTCGAACCGGAAAAACAGCTGGCGCTGCTGTTCGGCATGAAAGCGCCAGGGCTGGGACGGCTCTGCTTCACGCTGAAAGACAAAGGCGATTGCCGTGAACTGGACGTCCGCGCCTGGTGGCACCCACATGGGATGCCCGGTCTGTTCTACTGGTTACTGATGATCCCCGCACATCTGTTTATCTTCCGCGGGATGGCAAAACGGATTGCGCAACTGGCAGAACAAAAAACGGAAAAGAACTAAATAAAACTCGCTTTCTTTCACCTTTCCCATTGCAACCCGCCGTAATTCACGAAAGAATGCGCACGAAATTCTTTTCAACACAGTGGATTGTTATGAAGGTACTGGTTACCGGGGCGACCAGCGGCTTAGGCCGAAATGCGGTCGAATTTCTGCGCAACAAAGGCATTAGCGTCAGGGCTACCGGTCGCAACGAGGCGATGGGTAAGCTGCTGCAAAAAATGGGCGCAGAGTTTGTCCATGCCGACCTGACGGAGCTGGTCTCCTCTCAGGCGAAAGTGATGCTCGCCGGAATCGACACCCTGTGGCACTGCTCCAGTTTTACCTCTCCATGGGGAACCCAGGAAGCCTTTGATCTCGCCAACGTGCGCGCCACGCGCCGTCTGGGCGAGTGGGCCGTTGCCTGGGGCGTGCGTAACTTTATTCATATCTCCTCTCCGTCGCTCTACTTCGACTATCACCACCACCGGGATATCCAGGAAACGTTCCGTCCGGCCCGTTTTGCCTGTGAGTTTGCCCGCAGCAAGGCGGCCAGCGAAGAGGTGATCGACCTGCTGGCGCAGTCGAACCCGCATACGCGCTTTACGATCCTGCGTCCGCAAAGTCTTTTCGGACCGCACGATAAAGTGTTTATTCCACGCCTGGCGCAGATGATGCACCACTACGGCAGCGTGCTGCTGCCGCGCGGCGGTGATGCGCTGGTGGACATGACTTACTACGAAAATGCCGTGTACGCCATGTGGCTGGCGAGCCAGCCGGACAGCGATAAACTGGCGTCCGGTCGCGCCTATAACATTACCAACGGTGAACCCTGCCGCCTTCGCACCATTGTGCAGCGCCTGATCGACGAGCTGCACATCGACTGCCGCATTCGCTCGGTGCCTTATCCTATGCTGGATATGATTGCCCGCAGCATGGAGCGTTTTGGCAGCAAAACCGCCAAAGAGCCTGCGCTGACGCATTACGGCGTGTCGAAGCTGAATTTTGATTTCACGCTGGATATTTCGCGCGCGGAGAACGAGCTGGGGTATAAGCCGATTGTGACCCTGGATGAAGGGATTGTGCGTACCGCGGCGTGGCTGCGGGACCATGGGAAGTTGCATCGGTAGTTAATTGGGTGCGGCCTGATGCCCTCACCCCGGCCCTCTCCCACAGGGAGAGAGAGTAAAGACTAAAACGGCAACCTTTCGGTTGCCGTTTGCTGTTTATAATGCCGTCCAGGCCTCAGACCATGCCAGACCTGCGCCTGGTTCATAGTACATTGGTGCATTGTTACACCAGCCGCTGTACGGGAACGGTTTGCACTGGAACAGTTTACCGTGGTTGTTCACGATATCGCCTGCGCTGTACTTGCTGTTCGCGCTCCACGCCGGGTAAGAGCCGGAAGTGCCTTCGTCCTGAGACGGGGTGGCTGCTTTGGCTTTTACGTTCAGCAGGTATGTGGTGGTGCTGCTCAGCTCGCCGTCGCTGACGGTCAGGCTGATTTCATACTGCTGCGCCGTCGCGGCTTCAGGCGCGTTGAAGGTCACCACCGCTTTATCGTCGCCGGTAACGGTCTGGCCGTCCTGGGAACGCCAGGTGTAGGTCAGCTTATTGCCGTCTTCGTCGGTAGAGCCTTCTGCGCTCAGGGAGACCTGCGCACCGGCTTCAACCGCACCGATCGGACCGGCAATCTGCGCTACTGGCGCATGGTTTACCACGGCCGGGATGTCGTCTGGCACAGGTGCCGGGGTTTCATCCGGTGTTGGTGTCGGCGCTGGCGTCTCATCTTCAGACGGGGCTGGAGCAGGAGCCGGTGTTTCATCCGGCACGACCGCGGAACCGTCGTCGTTAACGATGTTTACGTTAAAGAACTTCTGTACACACTTGGTGTAGTCGCCGTCTTTGAACGCGCTAAATGGCGTCTGGTAACCCACCAGCTGGCAAGCGTAGGTCTTGCCATCAGGGGTATCCGCGCTCCATCCCCAGTCCTGTTCCCAGTAGATCTTCAGGGCACCTGCGCCACCTTCATCAAACTGCTTCATGTTGGCACAGCCAAGCACTTCGTCAGCCGGTACAGGGACTTTCAGGTAGTTAGCGAACTCTTTGTAGTATTTGATACGGTTCTGAGACTGGGCAATTTCAGTCGGGCCACCGCACTCTACGCCGCCGTTGATGATCTGGGTGGTCACGCCAAAGCCAGGGACAAGACCGTTGGCTTTATCGTGGTCGTTCGGCTGCCAGGTGCCGTCGATAACCTGAAGCATGCTTGGTTTTGGCGGCTGTGGATAGGCGAAGAAGAAGATGGCGCTCGCCAGGTTCAGCCAGGTATCGGCCACCAGCTCAGGTTTGTCGAGCAGCGTGCGGACATCGCCGTACATTGCTTCAGAGAATGGGCCGTAGTTGTAGTTGTAGGACAACTGCTTAGCGCCGCGGCCAAAGTAGCTCAGGAAGTCGCCATCTTTGTCTTTACCGCACGGCCAGGTCTGACCCTGCCAGACGTCCGGGTTACACTCCCCGTTATAGCCGCCCTTCTGGCCTTCGCTCCAGCCCATCTCACGCACATAGACCAGCGCCTGACGCCATTCCGGCTCCGGACGCCAGCTTTCGTGGCCGCCGGTTTCCTGTGCGAAGTGAGCAAACATGGTTGCCAGCTCTTTACGGCAGATAGCTTCGCTGTCGCGGCCATCGTTGTAGGTATCACACAGCGCCGGGAATTTACCCACAGCTTTCAGGAAGTTACTGTAGCTGTAATCCTTCGCGCGCAGCGGGAACAGGTATTCCCAGTCGCTCTCTTTAAGGATCCCTTCAACGCGTTTCACGTTTACCGGGTTGGCTGCACGGCCTGGCTCAATCTGCTCGACCTGAGCGTTGTCCAGCGTACGGATGGTATCCTTCACGGATTTCATCAGTGGGAAATCGGTGAGCTCTTTTTCCTTTTTAGCCAGATCGCTGGCTTTCATGGTGTAAGGCACACTGCTTTCCGCCTTCAGCATGGTGGCCTGAGCAATTACCGGCGCTACGCAGGCACCGGCAATAAGCACGCTCAGTAATGTCCTTTTATTCATCTCGGTTATTCCTGTTAATTTCGATAAAGTTAAATAAATCTAAATTCATTTATTAATCCGTTAATAAATAAACTTCAGACAGCTGCTTTTCATTTTCTGAAGAATACGGGTGGGTACTCTTCAAAAAACAAAAAACTCACCAGTTGGTTCTGTCGCGGGCGGCTAATTTTAACTGCTGATACTTTTTCCAGACCTTATGGGCATAGACCATGCGCTTAGGGTAATTTTCTTTTTTAAGCCCGGCGTTATACGCACCTACCGCTTCCCAGTTGTATCCATAAACCTTAATCATGCCTGACAAAATAGAGGCGCCGACCATAATGGAGGTACAGGGCTCTGTCATCAGACGGTTTTCATTAATGCCTTTGCGTTCAAGTTCAGGAAAGTGCGAGCTGTTGATTTGCATTAATCCGACATCGCGCGTTCCGTCATGATTGATGCCAATGGCGTTCGGGTTCATTCCCGATTCCACATTCGCGATGGCATAAAGTAAAAACGGATCAATATGATAATAATGCGCCGCTTTATTCCAGCAATTTGCAAATGCGCTATGACTTAATATCAATAACAAAAACAGAAACCTTTTCATTCTTCACCTGCGTGGCCGTTTTTTATTCTCCTCAAACACGTCCTGTTAAATTAGTGGAAGGTACTGGCCACACCCGAAGCGGGGTGTGACCAGTGATTGTGGGCTGATATCACACCCACAATTTCAAGCTCAGAAGATTATTTGCAGTCTGCTGACGCGCCTTCTTTCACCCATACATCGCTGTTGCCTGGTTTGTCACCTTTTGTCCACCATTTCGCGCGGTACTCGAAACCTTGATAGGTTGTCTTGTCACCACCGTTGTAGACCATGTCGGAGCGCCAGTTCATTTTCACCTGGCTGACCAGTTCCCATGCATCGGCGTTAAAGCCAGGTTTGTTGCCCTGAGTCCAGTACTTCGCTTTCCATACCAGATTATCGGAGCTGACCATGTCGCCGTTGTTGTAGATTTTGCTGGATTCCCATGCCGCGTATTTGCTGGCATTGGCATCTACCGGGTTATCGCAGCTGCCGGTTGCAGTGCCTTCATCAGATGGGGTGTTACCTTCATCGGATGGCGTGTTGCCTTCGTCAGACGGGGTATTGTCTTCATCAGGCACAACCGGGGTGGCTTTCGGCGTTACGGTAACCTGTACGTTAGACTGTACGCTGGTTTTACCGTCGCTTACGACAACGCTCAGGGTGTAGGTTGAGTCAGTTGTAACGTCCGGCGCGGTGATCTGTACGCTGGAGGTATCAGTACCGGTCGCGTGCATATCAGATGGTACGCTCCAGGCGTAGGTCAGTGCATCACCGTCTGGATCCGCTGCCTGCACGTTCAGGGCGTAGGTCTGACCGGCTTCCAGAGTGACGTTCTGCATCTGGTTAACCACAGGGGCCTGGTTGGCTTTCGGCGCTTTGTTCACAACCTGTACGTCAGCGGTGCTGCTCAGACCTTTTGGATCGGTCACGGTCAGACGGAATGCCAGGGTCTGGTTGCTGGTCACAGCGCCAACGGAGAAGGTCGCCTTCGCTTTGGTGCTGTTGGTCAGGGTAACGCTTGGGCCAGAGATCTGGGTCCATTTGTAGGTCAGCGCATCGCCATCAGGATCGGTGGAGGCAGAGCCATCCAGAGTCACGGTCGCAGGGCCGGTCACGGTTTGATCCGCCGCAGAAGCAACCGGCGCATGGTTGGTCACCACCGGATCTGGCGTGGAGCTGCCCAGCAGGCTTTCGTTCATCGCGTTCAGGATATCGCCGTTATCGGAGTCGATAGACCACGCGAACAGGCCGCCCAGGTTTTTCGCCAGAACGTACTTACCTTTTGCCGTTGCGGAACGGGCATCTTCATAAGAGATCAGCTCGCCGGTGGATTTGTTGAAGACGTATGGCGCTTCAGCGTCTGCGTCATAGCCATATTCCCAGCCTGGCTTGCCTTTGTACTCGTTCACAATCTGACGATAGTCAACAACGCCTGGTTCCCAGGTGCCTTTCACGCCGTCAGTCGCGGTACCGGTGAACGGGTTGTTGCCGGTATAGCCGTGAACGCCAGTCCAGCCACGACCGTACATGCCGGTACCCACCACGATTTTGCCTGGCTGTACGCCCTGCTCCAGCAGCGCGTTAACGCCATTTTCGGTGGTGTAGTTGGTGTCCGGACGCCATGCTGGTGCATGCAGCGCAGCCTGGTGGCCCAGATCGGTCATGCTCCACGCGCCGTAGAAGTCGTAGCTCATCAGGAAGATGTGATCGAGATACTGCTGCGCCGTGGTGTAATCCACGTCTTCAATCTTATCTTTACCGGCACCGATGGCGCTGGTCAGTTCATAGGTGCGCCCGGTTTCAGCTGACAGTTCGTTCAGCATGGTACGCAGATCGTGCATCAGCGCGGTGTAGGTTGCTTTATCCACCTGCGGGTTGCCCAGCGATTCGTTCACACCGCCGCCGCCCGGGAATTCCCAGTCGATATCCACGCCGTCGAAGAATTTCCAGGTTTTCAGGAAGTCTTTAACAGAGGCCACGAAACGTGCACGGATCGCGGAATCGTTCATGTGATAGAACGGATCGGACATGGTCCAGCCGCCAATGGATGGCAGAATTTTCAGGTCAGGATGGGCTTTTTTCAGCGCCATCAGCTGGCCGAAGTTACCTTTGTACGGGTCGTCCCAGTTAGATACGCCGGACTGTGGTTTCTGCAGCGCAGCCCACGGATCGTGGATCGCCACGGTGTAGTCAGGACGGCCAGCACAGGCTTTCTGCAGGTTGGCGAAGCTGTTGCCATTTTCAACGGTTTTCAGACCGTCGTTGATGCCGTCGCCGCCACAGATTGGAATGAAGCCGTACAGGATGTGGTTCAGGTTAGCGGCAGGGATTTTATCGACCGGGAAGTTACGGCCATAAACGCCCCACTCAGGGAAGTAGGCGGCAACCACTTTATCGGTATGTTTTGCGAAGGTTTTGTTGTTTTCCTGCAGAGGCGCATTCAGCGGCAGGAGGTGGCTACCGTCAGTATCCGCCACGATGATCAGCTTGCTTGCGCTTTTGGTACAGCCGCTGTTGTTACAGAGTTCAACCTGCTCCTGGTAGCGACCGCCTTTTTTCACTTTAAAGGTGGCAGAACCGGATGCACCGGCAGCACCGGACCAGACGGTCTTGCCATCCAGCAGCACTTTACCGGAGGTCGGCGCGTCGCCGCTCCAGACGTTCCACTCGACTTTTACGTCGACACCGTCGTTATGAACCTTAACAAGATTACCGTAGTCCACTACGGCCTGGTCCACTTCAACGATGGCAAATTTATCGTTACCGCTGCTGATTGAAGGCGTACCTGGCGCTGCGGCGAACGCAGAGCCGGAAACGGCTGCGACAAAGAGTGCCAGATAGGTTGGCTTCATAAATTTCATTATTAATTCCTGATAATCTTATTTTTGATAAATGAAAAGGACCATGTATTCCATATAACATGGGCGAGTACTGAATAAGCTATTTAATTAAAACCACAAACCCAATTTAATTTTACTAACCATGTATAGTGCTAATATACCCTCCATAAAAAGACATGAGCGGCAATCCTTACAGCTTATGTTTCTTACAATACTCCGGGAATTTGTTGACGTCCTTTCATTCCCTCAGCGAAAAAATTTCAAAAAAAACTTGACCGCGTAAATCAGAATGTGAATTGCAAGGTCTGCAGAATAAAAATAACCAAACCGGCGAGTGACAACAGAGGGCCAAACGGAATAACGCTATTTTCTTTAACCGCTTTATAAAAAACAAAATACAGTGCGATACCGCTTAATGCCGCCGCGAGCAATAACGAAGGTAACGCCTGCCAGCCGCACCACGCGCCCAGCGCAGCCAGCAGCTTAAAATCACCGTAGCCCAATCCCTCGCGTCCTGTTGTCAGGCGAAAGGCCCAGTAGAGAAGCCACAGCGACAGGTAGCCCGCCGCTGCGCCAAACAGGGCATCCGACAACGGTAAGGTATGAAAAAGCGCATGATTCAGCAGGCCCGCCCAAAGCAGCGGCTGCGTCAGGCAGTCCGGCAGCAGCATGTGTTTTGCGTCTATCGCCGCCAGCGGCAGCAGTCCACACCAGAGCACCCATAGCGACATCAATGCAGCCGCAGACGGGGCGTACGCCGCCGTCAGGGCAAAAAACAGGGCACTGGAAAGTTCAAGCAACAGCAGACGCAGCGGGATCGCGGTCTGGCAGCAGCGGCAGCGCCCACGCAGGCAACACCAGCTCAGAACCGGGATATTTTCCCACCAGGCGAGCGTGTGGGAGCATGCGGGACAGTGGGAGGCCGGAAACAGCAGGTTTCCGGCACCCTCCTCCTCTTTAATGAGCGGGGGAATGCGTTCGACCACCACCCCCAGAAAGCTGCCGATAATGCCGCCAAGCGTGCCACTGAGCAGGCAAAGGGCGGGCATCTGGCTGCCCTGAAGCAGCGTCAGCGAGTTCATGCCACTTTCGCCCAGGAGAGCTTAATCTGGGCCTTTACATCGCTAAGGTGATCAACCGGCGTGAGATCCATTTTCTCCAGACGAACCCCGGTGGTTAAATTCACCTCCCGAAGCCAGTTTTTCAGTTCATAAACGTTGACCCGATCAATATTAAACGTCAGGGTTTGCCCGTCCTGCTGGATATTACTCAGCGCAACGTGGATCTCTTTGGCACTCTCTTCCACCACGCTTCTCGGGTTACTGGTTTTTAATACTTTCGCCTGAAGGTGATTTTTATTAATTTCTGCACGCATCCAGTTCAGGGTCTGTTTCTGTTTTTGCAGCGTGGCTTTCTCATTTTTAATAATATTATCCAGTGGGGTCATCACACCGTACCAGATAATGGCGCAACAGAGCGCCGAACCACAGAGTTTAATCAGCGTTCGTTCGCGCGGGCTGTAACGCAAATAGCGTGCTTTTAATTGTCCAATTTTCTCTTTCATTTATATTTCCCTGTGATGATAGCGGTATAAGGCGCTTCACTGGAGACCGGCTGCAGCGTAAAGTCGAAGGTATCACTCGCCTTATTGACGAACGCCTGCAACGCCGTGGGATCCATCGAACGGATGTTCAGCGTGAGCTGATTCTGGGTGTCGTCGTATCCCACTTCACTCAGTTCGACCGCCGGGAGCGATTGCTTGACCTGCTCCAGTGCGTCCAGTTGAAGAAAGATCCCTTTCTTCTCTTTCTTGATGTTCTGCCCGAAGTGGTACTTCAGGTTGGTGGTCTGGCGCAGCGTGGGGAAATAGTGCTGGGCCAATTCCACCATCTGCTGCTGGGCCAGGTTTTCCTGGTTAGAGAGCATCCAGGCCATGCCGATACGAGGGCCAACCAGCAACCCGATACTCAGCACCGCCATGGCGGCAAGGGCCGATTTCGCATAACGGAAACCGGTCTGTGCACCCGTGGCGCTAAAAATGCCGTGCAGCAGGTTTGCTTTGCTGCTTTTCCACTGCGGCTGGATCAGCACCAGCGGATGCTGCCAGGCCCGTTGCTCATCCACCTGCACATCCGCTGGCACATCGCCGTAACAGACGAGGTTACCGGCGCACTGCTGGCTCAACAGCAGCGGCAACAGGGCAGCGTCGGTTTCACAGGCGCCAAACGGCGAATAACGCATCCAGTAGCCGCTGTCGGTGGACACCAGCGTGCTGCCGCCCTCCGTCACCGGCAGAAGGATCGCATCGGGCAGCACCTGCACCACCGTCAGCCCGGCATCGGCACAGCGGTCCAGCCAGTACTGCAGACGCGCCGCATCAATGGCCACCGCGTCCACTTCCCGCCCCTTCTTGTTGAGCACCGTCCAGTGAAGCGTGTCCACATCGCCAATCAGCGTCTCTTCCGCCAGCCAGGAGAACTCAACGCTGCCTTTTTTGGGCAACGTGAAGCGACGGAAGATCATTTCGCTGGCCGGCAGTAGCAGGCAGACGCGTGCGGCTAACGCGTGACCGGCAAGCGCCGCCAGTGACGCCCCGCCCTGACGCTGTTCCACCTGGTCGCTACCGGACTCGCACCACATTATGTTCCCGTCCTCATGCGTGTCGGGACGAATAAAAAGCACCTGTTTCATAGAATTCGTCTTGTGTTATTCAACCATTCGGTAGCGACGTTGCCAGGTAATCACCTTCCCGGCTTCATTATCAACATGAAGCTGGCTGACGACGCGCAGCGTTAAATCATCGGTATTGCCGGTACTGTTGACCCGGAAATAGTGACTGTTTACCGCAAGAAACGCCTGAACCTGCTTGAGGGCGTCTTTGGTCTGCGGATAATTTGTCTCAAGCTCTTTCTGGAATGCCTCCATCGACTCCCAGCCCTCTTCCGGGCGGGAGGCGATCAGACGGGCGGCCTCGTCCTCGCTCAGCGAGCCGATAAACAGGGCTGCCAGCAGCGGTGCCTGTTCTTCGGTCAGGGTGTTTACATCCACCTTGCTGGCGGTGTCGGGTAAGGCGCACAGCACTTTACTGACCTTGCCGTAGGCCGCCACCGGAAACGCGGGCAGCAGCTTTAGCTCCCCCGGGGTGCGCATCATCTGATTCGCAGGCAGCCGCGCGGGCTCAACGCCGGCCCAGGCATCTGTCTCCAGCCCCTCTTTGGCCGTTGTGGTATCACCGTCGAGATAGTCCATCAGCTGCTGGTAAATCTCTTCTGCGTCACCGGCGGAAATGCCGCTGTCGGTCAGAAGCTGCTCAACGATGCGCGCTTTGACCGGTTTTTCCGGCAGCGCCCCTGCGGTCTGTACCGCGGGGGTCGGATCGGCCGCCAGCAGGTTATTGACGTTAAAGCAGGTCTGGGCATCCTCAATCTGGCTCACCACGGTGTAGTGTTCACCCTCTGTCTCCACCGGCTCTGTCCACTCCCCTTTGGGCGACAGCCCCTGGCTGTCACCGCTGGCGTAGGTCTGAAGCAGACCTTCAATGGTTTTTTGCTGGCTCTGAATGGCCCAGCGCAGCTGCTGCTGACTCACCTGATAACGGGTTTTCTGCAAATTGCGGCAGAACTGCTGGCTGATTTTGGCCGCCAGCGCCGACATCATGACCAGCAAAATTAGCACCACCAGCAGCGCGACACCGCGCTGTTTTCGAACCGATTTTCCGCTCATTTGTTCTCTCCTGACGGAGCGGGCACCGGCTGCGGTTGTGGCTGCGCTGGCGTGGCCGCATCCCCCGATGGCGCAGGCGTTTGTTCTGTTGGTGCCGCCGGGGCGACCGGCATATCACCCGGCGTGGTAAATACCCAGCGCCAGGTATCGCCATTCTCCATGGTCAGCAGAAGTTCTACGCCGTCCGGCTGATGCGCCGTGTCGGTCCATTTGTTCTGCCAGCCCTCTTTCCAGAAGCGCCACGTCATCTCTTTGACATCGCTGAGGATCGGCACCTCTTCAGGCTTCACATCGGCAGGGCTGTCGATAACCGGCCAGATATCGCGCCACAGTTTTTTGTCCTCAAGCCGCCAGCGCACGCGCTCCAGCTGGACCTGACCGCTCACGCCGTTCAGCGTGGTCAGCTCCAGCGCATCGTCGTGCTGGACAAATACGTCAGGCTCGTTGCGTGGCGCGCGTGCCTGAAGCTGAAAGAAATCCCGCTCCAGCAGGTTATAGGCGCGCTGAAGCTGGTTGAGTTGAGTCGCCGCCACGTCGGTGGCGTTCGAGGTGCGCATCGCCCCGTCCAGAATTTGCCAGGCAAGCGTGCTGATAACCGCGAAGATGGTTAGCGCAATCATGATCTCCAGCAGCGTAAAGCCCTGCTGACGCTGAATGTGCTTGCTCATTTCACCTCTCCGGGTTCCGGTATCTGCAGGCTCAACACCGGTTTGTCTTCATCATCTTCGGCGTACACCTGCACTTCATCGGCAAAGCGATTTTCGGCGGTTTTCACCCGCTGCTTGCGCCAGATCCAGCTTCGCCCCCCCATGATTTCTGTCCCTGTCTGCAGGGCATCCGGGAACGGCGTGTTGCTCAGCTTTGCTTCCGCCAGCTGGTTTTCCGCCACCCAGCTCGCCTGCAGCGAATCGGCCAGGCCATGGGTAAAGCGCACGTTCAGCGAGACGGAGTTCATCAGCGCCAGCGCGGCGGTGGAGAAGATGACCAGAGCGACCATCACTTCCAGCAGGGTCATCCCCTGTTCTTTGCGTTTAGTCATCGTTCTCTACCGAAACCGGTGATGCCCCCTGCGACACCACGCGAAAACGCTGTTTTTTATCGAAACTCTGCAGGGACAGCGTGAAGCGGCTTATCTCCCCGTCCGGCAAAAAGACAATCTGCGGCGTGGCGTCGGTTGTGGCAGCAATGCGCTGCGGTGACAGCGACACGTGCATCTCTTCCGGGAACTGGCCGTGGGTGACAATGCGCCCGGCGGTTAAGGGTTCCCAGTGTCGTTCGCCCTCTTTTTCGGCCCAGGTCACCAGCTGATATTCTGAGGTGGTGATCACCAGCCCAACGATATTTCCGTCCATTACCGCACGGTCTGAACCATATTCAACGAGGGCTTTTAACTGCTGACCGAAAATATCCGCGCCGCTGCGCGAGGGGATTGTCGACACCACCATCATGGCGCAGGAGGCGAATATCACCAGCGCCAGAATAATTTCCAGTAAGGTAAACCCACGTTGCTTATTCATTACTTCTCTTTTTTATCTAAAGACCAGTTGGTAATATCATCCGCGGTATTCGCTTCGGCATCCGGGCCCGCAGAGAAAACATCCACTGCGCCATGTTCACCCGGGCTGACCAGAATATAATCATTGCCCCACGGATCTTCCGGCAGGCGGCGAATATAGCCATCATCACGGTAGTTTTTCGGGATAGGCGCGATATCAGGTTTGGTGACCAGCGCCTGCAACCCCTGCTCCGTCGTGGGGTAACGGTGGTTATCCAGCTTGTACATATCCAGCGAACCTTCCAGCGCCACAATATCGCTGGTTGCTTTCTGGGCATCGGCTTTTTCTTTATTCCCCATTAAATTTGGTACCACCATACTGGCAAGCACACCGAGAATAACGATCACCACCATTAATTCGAGCAAGGTAAAGCCGGCCTGACCTTTCAGGCTATTTCGTTTTAAAGACATATTTAACCCACCATATTATTGAGCTGAAGAAGCGGTTGTAATATTGACAGCACGATAAATAAAACCACTGTCGCCATTGTCACCACCAGTGCCGGTTCAAATACCGACAGCGTTAACGTAATTCGATGCTGTAATGCCGATTCCTGGTTTTCCGCGGCGCGATCCATTAATGAACCTAATTCCCCGCTCTCTTCGCCGGAGGCAATCATGTACAGCATGGTCGGCGGAAAGAGCTTCGCCTGGTCCAGCGCGTTATACAGAGAAGCGCCCTGACGTACGGTATCCGCCGCCTGCTCCAGCACCTGCCGGGCATAGAGGTTTTCGATCCCGTCCATCGCGATATACATCCCCTCCAGCAGCGGGACGCTACTGGCCTGCAGAATGCTGAGCGTGCGGATATAGCGGGCGCTGTTGATGGCGCAAACCAGCTTTTTGATCGGCGAGCCATTCACCAGCCAGCTGTGCCAGCGAAAGCGGTTCGTGGTTTTCTTCACCCACGTCTTAAAGCCCACGATTGCGCCGAACAGCCCCCCGGCAATGTAGATCCCGTACGCCTGCAGAAAATCGCTCACCGCAATCAGCGTGCGGGTGGTGATCGGCAGCTGCTGTTTCATGTGCACGAACTGCTCGATGACCTGCGGCACCACCGCCACCAGCAGGATGCTGATCACCGCCACGGCAACCACCGTCAGGGTGATCGGGTAGACCATCGCCTGCGTCAGCTTGCTTTTCATCTTCTGGCGCTGCTCGTTGTACTCCGCCAGCTTCTCCAGCACATCGCCGAGGTGGCCGGTTTTTTCCCCGGCCATCACCAGCGTGCAGTACAGCTTGTCAAAGGTGCGCGGGAACTGGCTGAAGGCATCAAACAGCGTATGGCCTTCCACCACTTTCTCGCGGATCTCCGTCACCATAGCCGCCAGCTTTTTGTCTTCCGTCTGCTTTGAAATGGCCTTCAGGGCGCTTTCCAGCGGCAGCGACGCGTTAACCAGCGTTGACAGCTGACGGGTGAACATCGACAGCACCGGCACAGAGAGTCTGGCGCCGGTTTTGGCTTTAGCGCTGGCCGCATTTTCACGGGTTTCGGTGATGGTGAGCGGCATCAGCTTCTGCTCACGCAGCGACTGGCGCACCTGCTTAGGTCCTTCCGCCTGCAGCGTGCCGCGCTGGGTTTTTCCGGCGGCATCGGTCGCGGTCCACGCGTAGAAAGCCATTATTCATCGCCTCCACGCTCGGCGGTCACGCGCATCACCTCTTCAAGGGACGTGATACCGCTGATGACCTTCATCAGCCCGTTTTCGCGCAGGCTGTAGGCCTGTTTGAACAGCTCGGTCTCAATGGACATCTCATCTTTGTCTTCATGAATGGCGCGACGCATGGCGCTATCGACCACCAGAAACTCGTGAATGCCCGCGCGTCCCTGATACCCGCTCTGGCGGCACTGGTCGCAACCAACGGCGCGATAGATGGCCTTTGGTGGCTTATCCATAAAGCTAAACAGCGCTTTTTCATTGTCATCCAGCGGACTGGTGGTACGGCAGTGCGGACACAGCCGACGCACCAGACGCTGGGCAATGACGCCGAGTAGCGACGAACCGATTAAAAAGGACTCCAGCCCCATATCCCGCAGACGGGTGATGGCCCCCGCCGCACTGTTGGTGTGCAGCGTAGACATGACCAGGTGACCGGTGAGCGACGCCTGCACCGCGATTTGCGCGGTTTCACCGTCACGAATTTCCCCGATCATCACCACGTCCGGATCCTGACGCAAAATGGCGCGCAGGCCGCGGGCAAAGGTCATGTCCACGCGCGGGTTGACCTGCGTCTGCCCCACCCCTTCCAGCTCGTACTCAATCGGATCTTCGACGGTCAGAATGTTGCGTTCATGTCCGTTCAGGGCCGACAGAATGGCATACAGGGTGGTACTTTTACCGGAGCCTGTCGGCCCGGTGACCAGGATGATGCCGTGCGGGCGGTTAATCAGCCCTTTCAGTTTTTCCAGCTCTTCATCAATGAGTCCGAGCTTGTTGATATCCGGTTTCAGGTTGCTCTTGTCGAGCAGACGCATGACCACGCGCTCGCCGTACTGCGACGGAATGGTCGAGACACGCACGTCAATCGCCTTGCGGCCAATGCGCAGGGAGATACGGCCATCCTGCGGCAGACGTTTTTCGGCGATGTCGAGTTTCGACATGACCTTAATACGCGAGACCAGCAGCGGGGCCAGTTTACGTGCGGGCTGGAGCACCGGGCGCAGCACGCCGTCAACGCGAAAACGGATGCTCAGCGTGCGCTCAAAGGTTTCGATATGGATATCCGATGCACCGTCTTTCACCGCTTCGCCGAGAATGGCGTTGATCAGGCGGATCACCGGCGAGTTTTCGTCGTTATCCAGCAGATCTTCGTTGTCCGGGATCTCCTCGGTTAACGCCATCAGATCGATATCCGCATCCATATCGTCCACCAGCTGCTGCGAAACGCCGCTGTTCTGCTGCCAGATTTTAGCCAGCATCTCATCAAACGCTTCCGCGCTCAGCGTCTGGGGCACAAAGGCGCGCCCCAGTACCCGGCGCATCTCCAGTAGCGCAAACGCGGGGACGTCGTCACGGATATAGACCGTGTCGTTCCAGAAAAGGATGCCGTTCTCCTTCGCAAAGCCGCTGGTGCAAAGCTGTTTCGTCAGTTCATCCACGCGTCACCTCCCCTTACTCTTTGAAGGGGTTGCGCGTGGTGGCAGGTGCGCTCACGCCGACCGGCATGGAGTGATCCTGCTTTGGATAGGCAGGCAGGACGGCGTTATCGGTGTTCTCAACAATGCCGAGCTTTTTCTCCTCCAGACGCTGCTGTTGACGGGCGCGGATCTGGTCGTATTTCTCCTTCGTCGCCGCGCTGTAGTTGTCGTCATCACGCAGGACGGTGGTATGGATAAAGACCATCAGGTTGCGCTTCGACGTATCCTCCGAGGTATAGCGGAACAGCTGTCCCACCAGCGGCAGATCGCCGAGCAGCGGCACTTTCGACACGTTCTGTTTGCTGACGTTTTCCATCAGACCGCCCAGCACCACCGTCTGGCCACTGTGGACCATCACTTCGTTGTTGATGGTACGGGTGTTGAAGGTTGGGCCGAGGCTGGCGTCTTCGGTGGCGCTGGCGTCAACGCTGGAGACCTCCTGCTCGATCTTCAGGTGGATCATGTCCCCGTCGTTGATCTGCGGAACAATCTTCAGCTTGGTACCGACGGTTTTACGCTCAACTGAGTTAAAGACGTTGTCGCCGCTGGTGGTCTGAGAACCCGACAGCACCGGCACATCCTGACCCACGTTGAACGACGCTTCTTTGTTATCCAGCGTCACCACGCTTGGCGTGGAGAGAATATCGTTCTTGCCGCTGGTGGAGAGCGCGGTCAGCAGTGCGCCATAGTCACCGTTGAAGAAACCGGTCGCCAGGCCAGTAAAGGAGGCCCCTTTGATCGTGCCGTTTTTGACCTGGCTAATGGGCAGACCGGTTGAACCGAACTGCACGCCGCCGTGTTTGCCGGTCCACTGCACGCCGAGATCCATGCCGTTACCGTCCTGCACTTCCGCAATGATGGCTTCCACCAGCACCTGCGGACGACGAATATCCAGCTTGTCGATCACCTTCTCCAGCGAGTTCATGACGTTTGGCTGAGCGGTGATCACCAGCGAGTTGGTGGACTCATCGGCGGTGATATTCAGCTCGCTATTGGTTGTGGCGGTTTTGCTTTTCGCGGTACCGGCTTTGTCTTTCAGCTGCTCACCGATACCGGTCAGCACCGGCACCACTTTCGAGGCGTTGGCGTATTTCAGGTAGAAGACGCGGGTATTGCCCTCGTTGTTCTGTTCGCGGTCGAGCTGGCCAATCAGCGAGCGGGTACGCGCGCGGGCATCTTCGGTGCCGCTGATCACCAGGCTGTTGGTTTCATCATCGGCCACCACTTTAGTCGCCAGCTGTGGCGCGTTCTGCCCTTTCTGCTCTTCATTGTTGAGGTTGTTCAACATATCGGAGAGCTCTTTCGCCGAGGCATAGCGCAACGGTACGATTTCGCGACGCTGCATACCGGAACGGTCCACGCGCTGAACCAAATCCACCAGGCGGTTCACCACCGAGGCTTTCCCGGTTAACAGCAGCACGTTAGAGGGTTCAAAGTGGACCACGTTACCGATCCCCGAGGCATCGTTCAGCTGGCGCAGCAGCGGGGCCAGCTCGCGTACCGGCACGTTCTCCATGCGCACTACGCGGGTGATGATCTCATCCCCTTTGCCCGGGTTTTTGCTGTCGGCCACCGGCACCCCGGCGGTACGCGCCACGCTGGAACGCACCACTTTGACCATGCCGTTATCCATCGGAATAACCGACAGACCATAGAGATCCAGCACGCTCAGGAAGAACTGATAATATTCCTCTTCCGACAGCACGTTATAGGTTCTCACCGACACCGTGCCCTGAACGGACGGATCGACGAGAATCGTTTTATTTAGATTGCGACTTACCGTATCGATAAATTCGCGAATATCGGTATTTTTAAAACTGGCGCTAAAGTTGGCTGCAAACAGCGAACCGGAATATAACGACAATGCGGTCAGCGCCACGCACGCCCATGGAAATTTCTTCATGATTTACACTTGTTAATTGTTTAGAACATTAACCCGAATATTTTCAAGGTGAGCGTGCCGTCTGACGACGACCTCCGCTTCTTTCATTTTCGACCAGTTGGCGATAATATTTTTCGCCTGCGCTTCTTTCGTCATATCGACGTCATTCACTTTCACCACCACATCACCCTGTTTCAGTCCTGTTTCACTGTAAAAAGGCGAAGCATTGCGTGG
This sequence comes from Enterobacter sp. 50793107, assembly GCF_001463365.1. Lineage (NCBI taxonomy): Bacteria > Pseudomonadati > Pseudomonadota > Gammaproteobacteria > Enterobacterales > Enterobacteriaceae > Enterobacter > Enterobacter sp. 50793107. The sequence continues at coordinate 43,374 of NZ_LNII01000173.1, forward strand.
ATTAATGTTAAAGCCTTCCAGTTGGCCTTTATCGATTAACGGCTTTAACACCAGATAATCATCGAGATGCAGACTGTCCGCGCCGGCATCTTTTTTCGATTTCGTCACCGGGCTATTGCCTGCATCGCCCTTAAAATAAGGCGGCTGTTTGAGGGCGAGCGTTTGCTTCGTGCCTTCATACTGAACAACCACATTATCTTTATTAATTTCATCCACATACGCGTCGTCGAACCCCACCAGCGGTTCCCCTTCCCGGTAGCTCTGCTGCCCGGCCGGGGTCTTAATCACGGCGAACGACAGCCACGACTCATCGCTGCGGATGATGCCTTCAATTTCTGCAGACAGCGGCGCTTTTACCGCCGCCGGAACGTCGGCCTGACGGACCGCAGCCGTAAAAAGACCAAACGTTTTGTCACTGTTACGCGGTTTTAGCGGCGCTTTATCAGCATTCGCTAACTTATTCGTAACCTTTTTATAATCTTTAAAAACGACATAACCCTGCTGGCTGCAAAAAATTAGCATGACTAGCATTATGCAGGGCGTCATTAGCCTGGAAAGGAATGCGTTCCTCATTATTATCGGGCCTTTTAGCAAAGCAGGAATTCGCAGCGGTATGCTGCATAACTTAGTGAGCAAATAGTAATAAGCGTGACCAGTGCAAACCACCGGCTTCGCTATTAACTTTAATGAAGAAAATGATTGACCGGAAAAAACGGTAATGTTAGATGCAGCCTGACAGGTTATTTTTACTCTGGTGTTAAATTGACCATGACAGGGGCTTACCGTACTTTTCGCCCATTGCTATTAAAGAGAAGAGACGGTAAGTCGTTATGTATCAGAGCCATTTTAAATTCAGTACCCCGCCGTTCAGAAATATCACCCGCAAGTCGGGCGATTTTCTGGTGCCTTATCATCAGGATGTGTTTAATCTTCTGAAAGAGAAAAGCCAGCAGGCAGGGATCATCGGGCTCTTTTACCACGACAGCGAACTGCTGGGGCAGTTCAGCGATGCCCTCAAAGCCAGCAGCAAGTCGGTGCTCTGCATTAATGCCTTTCCAAAGCTGAGCGCCAGTAGCCTGCTCTTCAAACTCAACCCGGTAGCGAAAGAGAAGAACAAGCTCCAGGCGGTTGACGCCATTATTCGCCAGTGGCGCGATGCGAAGTCGACCCACAAGGTGCTGGTCATTTCCCAGGCGCAGGCGATGAAGGCCAGCGGCTATGACGTGCTGGGCATACTGCTTACCCGTGCGCAGGAGCTGGATGTTCGCCTGTCGATTGTGCTGATGGGCACGGCCGACCAGGAAGTGATGCTGAAAGCCTCTGCCCTGCAGGAATATGTGCTGACCTGCCACACCCTGCGCAACCTGACCTGCCGCGAGTTCCTGAGCTACGTTGACGCCCAGTGCCACGAGCACGGCGCGGATGTCTCTCCGCTTACGCCCGCTCGCGTGAAAAAAATCCACGCCCTGACTAAAGGCAACATCAGCAAGCTGAACGAACTGGCTCATCTTTCCATGCTGGCCGCCTGGACCGAACGGGCGCCAAACGTTGGACCGCGTCATTTGCGTCTCGCCACCGGTGAAGCCCTGCCAGCGCCTAAGCGTGGTAAAACGTTGGCCTCCGTCGGGTTGTTCGCGTCCGTCCTGTTCGCCGCCTGCGGCTGGATGATGACCTCGTCCATTACGGCAAAACTGCCGATGGCGCTGCCGGTACCGGCCAGCTGGAAACAGCAGGTAAAAACGCCAGACGCGCCGGTACTTCCGGTTATCGAACAGGAGGTGGTGAATCAGCCCGATGCCATGCACCAGCTTTACGCCATGTGGGGCTATGACGCCTCTGCCGACGATGCCCTGTGCCAGAATGCCGCAAAAGTGAACCTGATGTGTAAACAGGGTAATGCCTCCCTGGACACGCTGGCGAATGACGGTTACCCGTGGGTGAGCGAGATTAAAACAGGCGATCACATTAATTACGCCGTCGTGGCGCGTGCCGGGAAAAATTCCCTCGATCTACTGATGAACAACCGCACCTGGCAGGTGAGCCGCACGTGGTATAACCAGCATGCAACGGGCAATTACACCCTTCTGCACCGCCTGACCCCGTCAGGCAAAGACGAAATCACCGCCGCCAGCGACAGTAAAGATCTTGAGTGGCTGGATCAGCAGCTGAGCGTGGCGCTGGGCGAAAGCGAAACGCACGATAAAAACTGGACGGCGGAGCTGATGAAGCGCACCCGCGAATTCCAGGAAAAAATGCACCTCCGCGTCGACGGTATTCCGGGTGAAGACACCCTGATGCAGCTGATGCGCGAAACCCATACCACGCCGAGCGTGTTGATCCAGACAACCCAGGCTAACCCGACTACGCAAGAGAAGCACGCATAATGTCTACCATCTGCCTCGCTGCCCAGCGCAGCTATACCACCGGGGAACCGGTCTGGTTCTCATGGCGTTTGCCGTCATTCAGTAAAATTATCAGCGTGGTGACGCTCTGGTGTCTGGGGCTGTGCGCGCTGATCGTCGCTGGCCTCTATGCGCACGTGTACTGGAACCTGCGCCACCCGGCACCGGTGATAAAAAAGGTGAGCGTCGCGAAGCCAGACACCACCCTTTCTGATATGCATTATGTGTATGTCACCAAACCGTTCCCGCACCCGCAGCTAAAGCCGCAGTCGGTAAAAGTGCAGGAAGATTTACCGCCGATGGACAATATGCCCATTAATAGCGACGAAAATGACTGGCAGCAGGCACCTGATGGCGCATTGCCGGACAGCCCCGTCACGCATGATACCTCGCGCGATACCTTACCCGGCACCGAAGCGCACGAACAGGCGATGAAACACGCGCAGGCAACGCAGCCGGATGAAGACAATTCATTAAAAACGTTATTTATGCAGGCGCTAAAACAGCAGCAGGATGATATGGCGAAGGGAAAAATGCCCGCACCACCGGTTGACGAAACGCAAAATGCGTCTCCTTAGATAATAAAAGGAGACGCGGGAGGGGATTAATATTTTTCCGGCAGGGAGGTCAGGCTAATCAGTCGCCCTTTTTCGACCACAATATATTGACCTTTTTTCAGGTCTGAGAGAATTTTAATAATGGTGCTACGTGCCAGGTTGGTGTATTCCTGAATATAATCATAAATATTAATATCTCGCTGATGATCAACAATCAGTTCGTTAATTTCTATCAGGAATTCACGGACGACGGAGTACGCGCTGCGGGCAACCAAAACATCATCACGCTTGCTGAGCAAACAGATATACCATGCCAGCACTTTAGTCAGTTCAGGCCACAGCCCGTGCTGAGTCATTAACTGCTGGAATTCGTCCTTATGTATGGTACGAACCACGGTATTACTGCGCACCACGCCCTGCATATGCGTAGAATTGTAGAAAATAGCGGAGAGACCAAAGATACATTGTCCCTGTAACGTAAACATACATAAGTCATCAGAACTGCGGCGGAATTCGACTTCTCCGCTGACGATAATGTGAATATTATCGGAGTTGCAGGTTGATATTTTTTGCCATTTTCTTAACGTTTTTTCTTCATACCCGGCCGTTGCAGAAATAATGGCTTCCATTTCATGATGGGGACGTGTTTTTTTACCAAAAATGCTTAACATTATTATACCCAATTAAGATGTTTAAATAAGAAAATTGTCCGGCAAGGCGTTACGTTGCCGTAAAATGTGTTGGTATTCTTTTTGAAATTAAAAAAACCAGAAGAGGACTGTTTCTTTAATTTGATTCATGCTGTGAATCGATGAATCAATCTTAGTTGAGGGCGATTTTAAATCAATTTACTTAAAATGAATTGAGAATGTACTTAAGATTAATCTTATGATCAATCTCACAAAAACGAGGCATTCGGGTTAATCCCGAAGGATTACCCCTGCCCGTATTTCTCTAAAAGTGCTTCGGCAATGGCCAGCGTTTCCACATCTGCCACGCCGTTCCACAGCTGCGGCCTGAAGTGCATCTGGAAGACCATAATGATGCGCTTCTGCTGAGCGGGGGTGCTGTTGTCGGGGACCTCGTAACCGTAACGCGCGAGCAAATCGAGTAACGCTGCGGTCTCCACGGCCTGATACCGTGGCCGCCCGTTCATATAGAACGCCACCCGGGACGCGTCGGGCCAGGCGCCAATCCCCTGCTCTGCAAGCTCGCGCCACGGGAACAGCGGACCGGGATCGTCCTTGCGCTGAGGCGCGATATCCGCATGGGCCACCACGTTCTCGGGTTTAATGTGATAGCGGGCAATAATGTCTTTTGCGAGCGGCACCAGGGCCGCAATTTGCGCGGGTTCGAACGGGGAAAAGTGTTTTACCCCGGCCGTTTTTTGCCAGCCGCGATTCTCAAGCTCAATGCCAACCGACGTATCATTAATGCGGTTGGTGCCGCGCCAGAAGCTGATACCCGCATGCCAGGCCAGTTCGTTCTCGGGAACCAGCTGCCAGATACGCGGTTTACCGTCCGGCGCGGGCGGCTTCGCCGGGATCAAATAGTGGGAGCTGACGTTCTTGTCCGTCAGCGTGGCCAGCGAGCTGTCAAAGTCATCCGCCGTATAGTGGATAACCAGCACCTTGATGCGCGGATAGGCCGCCTGCGCCTGGTGGCGGGTATCCAGTTCATAGGCGCCTTTATCCACAATGCCTTTTTCCGTGGCGCACCCTGCCAGCAACAGCGCCAGCAGGAGTGTTGAAAACGCGCGTTTCATCGACGGGTTTTCACCGCCGTACCGCTTACGCTCACCATCAGCATGCTCGCTTCTTTACCGACGGTTTCGTAGTCAATATCAATTCCCACGACCGCATCCGCCCCCAGTGCCTTGGCCTGTTCGCCCAGCTCTTTAAAGGCGATTTCCCGGGCTTTACGCAGCTCTTTTTCATACGCGCCAGAGCGGCCGCCGACGATATCGCGGATACCGGCAAAGAAATCGCGAAAAATGTTGGCCCCCAGAATGGCTTCGCCCGTGACCACACCGCAATACTCGGTAATCGGCTGCCCTTCCAGGGTTGGCGTTGTTGAAAACTGCATGGTTTCTCTCCTTCTTTAGCGTTCAATGCCTTAGCCCATAACTTCACCAGCATTATCGGTTCGTTACGCTATGATTGAAAGGATAGTTAATAAATAAGGAAATCAACGTGCGCTACTCTGCTTTAACGCTTTTGGTGCCCTGCGCGCTGGTGCTCAGCGCGTGTACCACCACGGTCACGCCAGCCTTTAAGGATATCGGTACCCGCAGCGGCCCCTGTATAGAGGGCGGCCCGGATACCGTGGCGCAACAGTTCTATGATTATCGCATTCAACACCGCAGCAACGATCTCACCGGCCTGCGTCCGTATCTGAGCGATGGGCTGGCAAAACTGCTGAACGATGCCACGCGCGATCCGCAGCACAACGCGCTGCTGAAATCCGATCCGTTCTCCAGTCGCACGACGTTGCCGGACAGCGCCGAGGTGGCCAGCGCCTCGACCATCCCGAACACCGATGCGCGTAACATCCCCCTGCGTGTGAAGCTGACCCAGGGCACCCAAACCTGGCAGGATGAAGTGCTGATGATCCGCGAAGGCCAGTGCTGGGCGGTGGATGACGTACGCTATATCGGCGGGAGCGTACATGCCCCGGCAGGCACGCTGCGCCAGTCGATTGAGAATCGCTAAACCCACTGTTTCAGAATTGTAAACCCCGAAAAATGTGCGGCATTTCATGCGGAATGCCGACATTTATACTCGCCGACCTTGGGCTTCGCTATTTTGTGCTATGTTTAAGGGGTATTACGGGTTATATTTAACTTTTAACGCAGAAATATTGCATAACTATTCTGTCAACGGTACTATCTGCGGCCTCAATTGCTATAGATTGCCTGGATGAGTAAAGACTGCCCCGATGAGTATTAAACTAAACGGCATTAACTGCTTCTACGGCGCACACCAGGCGCTGTTCGACATCACGCTGGAGTGCCCGGAAGGCGAAACGCTGGTTTTGCTTGGCCCAAGTGGCGCGGGTAAAAGTTCTCTTTTGCGTGTCCTTAATCTGCTTGAAATGCCCCGTTCAGGAACGCTGGCTATCGCCGGTAACCACTTTGATTTTGCGAAAACGCCGTCCGATAAAGCGATTCGTGAACTGCGTCAAAACGTTGGCATGGTCTTCCAGCAATACAACCTCTGGCCGCACCTGACCGTCCTGCAAAACCTGATTGAAGCGCCCTGCCGCGTTCTCGGTTTGAGCAAGGATCAGGCGATGGCGCGTGCTGAAAAGCTGCTGGAGCGTCTGCGCCTTAAGCCCTACAGCGATCGTTATCCGCTGCATCTCTCCGGGGGTCAACAACAGCGTGTGGCGATTGCCCGTGCGCTGATGATGGAGCCAGCGGTGCTGCTGTTTGATGAGCCGACCGCCGCGCTGGACCCGGAAATCACCGCCCAGATCGTGAGCATCATTCGTGAGCTGGCGGAAACCAACATTACTCAGGTCATCGTCACCCATGAAGTGGAAGTGGCGCGTAAAACCGCCAGCCGTGTGGTCTACATGGAAAACGGGTATATCGTTGAGCAAGGTGATGCGAGTTGCTTTACCAACCCGCAAACCGATGCCTTCAAAAACTACTTATCTCACTGAGAGTGCCAGGGAAAATGATAATGAAAAAAGTATTGATTGCCGCGCTGCTCGCTAGCGTCTGCCTTTCCGCTACCGCAGCCCAGACCATCCGTTTCGCCACCGAAGCGTCCTATCCTCCGTTTGAATCTATCGACGCCAACAACAAGATTGTGGGCTTCGATGTCGATCTGGCTAACGCGCTGTGTAAAGAGATCGACGCGACCTGTACCTTCAGCAACCAGGCGTTTGACAGCCTGATCCCAAGCCTGAAGTTCCGCCGTATCGACGCCGTGATGGCCGGTATGGACATCACCCCAGAGCGTGAAAAGCAGGTGCTGTTCACCACGCCGTACTATGACAACTCCGCCCTGTTTATTGGTCAGAAAGGGAAATTTACCTCTGTTGACCAGCTGAAAGGCAAAAAAGTGGGCGTACAGAACGGCACCACGCACCAGAAATTCATCATGGATAAACATCCGGAAATCACCACCGTGCCTTACGACAGCTACCAGAACGCGAAGCTGGATCTGCAGAATGGCCGTATCGATGGCGTGTTTGGTGACACCGCGGTAGTGACCGAATGGCTGAAAGCCAACGATAAACTCGCGCCGGTGGGCGACAAAGTGACCGATAAGGACTACTTCGGCACAGGTCTGGGGATTGCCGTTCGTCAGGGCAACACTGAGCTGCAGCAGAAATTCAACGCTGCGCTGGAAAAAGTGAAGAAAGACGGCACCTACGAAACCATCTATAAAAAATGGTTCCAGAAGTAATTCCTGATGAATGAAATTCTTCCTTTAGCAAGCGCCGCCGGGATGACCGTCGGCCTTGCCGTTTGCGCACTGATTATCGGCCTGGTGCTGGCGATGTTCTTTGCGGTATGGGAATCTGCAAAGTGGTTCCCTGTCGCCTGGACTGGCTCCGCGCTGGTCACCGTGCTGCGTGGGCTACCGGAGATTCTGGTGGTCCTGTTTATTTATTTCGGTTCCTCACAGCTGCTGCTGACGCTGTCGGACGGCTTTACCCTCAATCTTGGCGTCGTGCAGATCCCGGTGCAGATGCAGATTGAAAACTTCGACGTCAGCCCGTTCCTCTGTGGCGTCATTGCCCTTTCCCTGCTCTATTCTGCGTACGCGTCGCAAACCCTGCGCGGTGCGCTGAAAGCGGTACCGCAAGGACAATGGGAATCTGGCCAGGCGCTGGGAATGTCGAAAGCGGCGATCTTCTTCCGCCTGGTGATGCCGCAGATGTGGCGTCATGCCCTGCCGGGTTTAGGGAACCAGTGGCTGGTGCTGCTGAAAGATACCGCGCTGGTGAGCCTGATAAGCGTTAACGATTTAATGCTGCAAACCAAAAGCATCGCTACCCGCACCCAGGAGCCGTTTACCTGGTACATTGTGGCGGCGGCTATCTACCTGGTGATCACGTTGCTGAGTCAGTACATCCTTAAGCGTATTGACCTGCGTGCGACGCGCTTTGAACGGAGACCAGGCTGATGCTGGACTATTTACCCGAGCTGATGAAAGGGCTGCACACCAGCCTGACGTTGACCGTGGCGTCCATCATCGTGGCGCTGATCCTGGCGCTGATCTTTACCATCATCCTGACGCTGAAAACGCCGGTGCTGGTGTGGATTGTGCGCGGCTATATCACCCTCTTTACCGGTACGCCGCTGCTGGTGCAGATCTTCCTGATTTACTACGGCCCGGGCCAGTTCCCGTCGCTACAGGAGTATCCGGTTATCTGGCATCTGCTCTCTGAGCCGTGGCTGTGTGCCCTGATCGCCCTTTCACTGAACAGCGCCGCCTACACCACTCAGCTGTTCTACGGAGCGATCCGCGCCATTCCGGAAGGACAATGGCAGTCCTGCGGCGCGCTCGGCATGAGCAAAAAAGATACGCTGGCCATTTTGCTGCCGTACGCCTTTAAGCGTGCCCTCTCCTCTTACTCCAACGAAGTGGTGCTGGTGTTCAAGAGTACCTCGCTGGCCTACACCATCACCCTGATGGAAGTGATGGGCCACGGGCAACTGCTCTATGGACGCACCTACGATGTGATGGTGTTTGGCGCGGCAGGCGTGGTGTATCTGGTGGTTAACGGACTGTTGACGCTGATGATGCGCCTGATCGAGCGTAAAGCGCTGGCATTTGAGCGCAGAAATTAATCACGTAAATGCATAAAACGGTATTGATAAAGCGGATAACCTGATGGGTTATCCGCTTTTTTTTATTCCACAATAAATATTTAATCATTTATATTGAATATAAATTCATTAAATGGCATTGTACTTTCATAAGACCTACAGACGGGAGTATTACAATGAAAAAGTTAGTTCTGGCCGCATTACTGGCAACGTTTGCCGCAGGCGCAACGGCTGCCGATAAAATCAATTTCGGCGTTTCTGCCACGTATCCACCATTTGAATCGCTGGATGCCAGCAACCAGATCGTGGGTTTTGATATCGATCTGGCGAAAGCGCTGTGCAAACAGATGCAGGCCGACTGCACCTTTACCAACCATGCCTTTGACAGCCTGATCCCGTCCCTGAAATTTAAAAAATACGACGCGGTGATCTCCGGTATGGACATCACGCCAGAGCGTAGCAAGCAGGTGGCCTTCACCGACCCGTACTACGCCAACTCGGCGGTGGTCATTGCGAAGAAAGGGGCTTATAAATCCTTTGATGAGCTGAAAGGCAAACGCATCGGGATGGAAAACGGCACCACGCACCAGAAGTACCTGCAGGACAAACATCCTGAAGTGAAAACCGTGGCGTATGACAGCTATCAGAACGCGATTATCGATCTGAAAAATGGCCGTATCGATGGCGTATTTGGTGACACCGCGGTCGTAAACGAATGGCTGAAAACCAACCCGCAGCTCGGTACGGCAACCGAAAAAGTGACCGATCCGCAGTACTTCGGTACGGGTCTGGGCATTGCGGTGCGTCCGGATAACAAAGCGTTGCTGGCAAAACTGAACGGCGCGCTGAAGGCGATTAAAGCTGACGGTACATATCAGAAAATCAGCGACCAGTGGTTCCCGCAGTAACTTTTTTTGCCGGGTGACGGCTTCGCCTTACCCGGCCTACGGGGGAAGTTGTAGGCCGGGTAAGCGCAGCGCCACCCGGCACTCTCTCACAACGGCACGAAGAACCTGAATCGCGCCCCGCTCACCGACTCCATCAGCCTGATCCCTCCCCCGTGTAGTTCCAGCATCCGTTTGACAATCAACAGCCCTAACCCACCGCGATTCTCCCGCGTTGCCTGCGGATTCAACGCTGAAGGCCGCTGGAACAGATCGTCGCGCAGCGCGGCATCCACACCGGTTCCTGAATCGGCCACCTCAACCTGTAGCTTTTCATTCTCCTGCCATACGGCGAGACGGATCTTGCCGCCGGTGGGGGTATGGCGGATGGCGTTATCCAGCAGATTGGTCACCACGCGCTCTATCATCGAGACATCGGCATACACCAGCGGCAGCGGCCCGGGAACGTCTATCTGGAGCTGAAGCTCGCGCGTGCGCGCCGTGAGCTCAAACTTTTGCGCCACGTCGGAAATAAGCTCTCCCATCGCAAAACGCTCGCGCTGGGGCTTGATGCCGCCGTGCTCAAGACGCGCAAGCTCAAACAACTGCTGTGACAGATGACGCACCTTTTGCCCCTGACGCAACGCCGTGGCGAGGTATTGCTGATGCTCCTGCGGCGTCAGGGTGGCGGATTTCAGCGACAGCGTCTCCAGATAGCCCAGCAGCGAAGTCAGCGGCGTGCGTAAGTCGTGGGAAATATTGGCGATAAACTCCCGCCGCTGGCGGTCGCTGTCGGCCAGCTGATCCCACTGGTGGGTGATTTTGCGTGCCAGCTCGATAAAATTGTTACGCAGGAGCGCCACTTCATCTTTTGCTGCCACATCCGGCTGTTGGACCGCCAGCGCGCGTATCGCGCTCATGCTGTCATGCTCCAGCCCGGCCACTTCACGCGTCAATCGTTTAACCGGACGCGTGACCCAGTACCAGATCAGTAAGCCCGCCAGCAGGCCAAACAGCGCCACCCACAGCATTGACCAGAGCACCGTACTCCACAGCGCCTTGTGCCAGGCCATGTCCGCCAGCGCGTTCGACTCCTCGCCCTGTAAAATAATATACAGATAGCCTTTAAGCTCGCCGTCCTGACGTAACGGCGTCGCGCTGAACACTTTTTTGTTCTGGCTACGCGGATCGTCGCCAAAAACCGGCATGGCCGCACCGCTGAGGAACTCCTGTACCGGCGCGAGATTGATGCTTTGTCGCTGAATATGGCCAGGCGGGGCGGCATCGGCCAGAATATCGCCATCCGGGGAGACGACGTACAGTTCCACGCTCGGGTTGAAGGTCATCAGCCTGTCAAAGAGCGGTTTCAGCGCGGTACGGTCGACCCTGCCCTGGGCGTTCAGAATTGGTTCGCGCTGCACGATCTGTTGCGCCAGGCCGCCAGAGAGACGCTGAACCATGGCGTTACCATACTGCATGCTGCTGTAGAGCTGGACGGCGCAGGCGACGGCGGCACAGAGCATCATCAATAAAATGAACAGCAGCGTCAGGCGCTGGCTCAGGCTAAAGCGGCGCATCATGGTGCGGCTCCGCAAATTTATAACCTTTGCCCCAGACGGTGCGAATGATCTCCGGCTCGGCAGCGTCTTTTTCAATCTTGATGCGCAGGCGGTTGATATGGGTGTTAACGGTATGCTCGTAACCTTCGTGCTGATAGCCCCACACCTGCTCCAGCAGCGCCAGACGCGAGAAGACCTCGCCAGGATGGCGGGCAAAGAAGTACAGCAGTTCAAACTCGCGCGGGGTGAGATCCACTATCTGGCCGTGAAGCAGCACGCTGCGGGCCAGCGGGTCGATCGTCAGGCCATGCGCCTGAATATTCCCGGCACTCTGCGCCTGCCCCATCGCCTGCTGGCGGCGGAACAGCGCCTTAATGCGCGCAATCAGCTCCTGCACCGAGAACGGTTTTGCCAGATAATCATCCGCGCCGGTTTCCAGGCCGGTGATCCGATCGGTTTCGCTGCTGCGGGCGCTGATAATGATCACCGGCAGGTAGCGGGTCATCTGGCGAATACGACGGCAAATCTCCAGGCCGTCGACGTTGGGGAGCATGAGATCGAGGATCACCGCGTCCCACGGCTGTTTTTCAAGGCACTGTAACGCGTTGCCGCCGTCGGGCTCGTGGGTGATGGTGTAGCCTTCATCTTCTAAATTGAGTCGCAGAAGTGCCGCGATATCGTGGTCATCTTCCACCAGCAGGATCTGCTTCATGGGTAAGCCTTATTTCATCTCTTATGACGTAAGCTTACCTGATTTCGCAGGGTTGAAGAGTTCACATTTTGTTGAAGATTTGCGGGCTAACAAACCACTCAACCGATCGCCTCTGTATTTTCTGAATCAGCCTCGCAGGATTTAACTTATCCTTTCTGTCCTTGGGGGAGTACTTGCGCCGGAGTCAGCGCGCGTAATGGGCGATCTGCTCTTTGAGTTGACAGGCTATTTTGCCGACCAGTTGAAAGCGCCACGCTGGCTAAAAACAGAGGCGGGAGTCGCATTACTGGGGTAAGCAAACAAAGCCGGGTGGCGGCTACGCCTTACCCGGCCTACCCGAACTTGTAGGCCCGGTAAGCGCAGCGCCACCGGGCGATGTTAAGGATTAGCGCGTTTTCACCAACAACGTCAACACTTCATAATGCGCGGTATGCGGGAACATATCGAAAAGCTGAACGCGTTCAACGCGGTAGCCCGGCAGATGAGCGATATCTGTCGCCATGGTACGGGCGTTGCAGCTGGAGTAAATAATGTAATCCGGCGCCATCTGGCTCAGATAGTCGCACAGCGCCTTGCCAATGCCCCGGCGCGGCGGGTTGACCAGCACCAGCTCCGGTACGTTGCCCTGGCCGGTCGCGAACTGCGTGGAGTCCAGCGCCTGGAAGTGCAGATTGGTTAATCCGAGCTCAGCGGCAGACTGTTTCGCGCAGGCAATCGCTTCGGCGGCGATCTCAATCCCGGTCAGCTGCATCTCGGGCGTGGCGCAGTGCAGACCAAAGCCCCCGACACCGCAGAACAGATCCCACATATGATGGATGTTTAACGCCCTTACCCAGTCGCGGGCGGTGGCATATAACGCACTCGCCACCGTCGGGTTGGTCTGGAAGAAACTTTGCGGGCGGATCCACAGCGGCACGTCGTTGAACGTTTCCGCCAGCGCATGCTGCCCGGTGAAGAAGATCTCTGTCTCCCCCTCCATAATCGCCATATGCACCGGCTGAATATTGGCGGTAATGACCTTCAGTTGCGGAAGCTGCTCCTGCAGCCACGGCAGCGCCGCGCGCAATTGTTCCAGCTTGGCTTGCGAGCGCAGCACGAAACGCAGCATCATACCGCCGTCCATCTGGCTTTCGGTCAGGAGGAGATATTTCAGCTCGCCGCGCTTACGGGCGACGTTATAAGGCGTTAACCCCGCGCGGGCAATAAACGGTTTGAGTGCCGCGAAGACCGGCTCAAACGAGGCAGGATAAAGCGGGCAGCCGGTGAGATCTTCCGGCGTACCGTCGCGATGCAGCATGCCCAGCAGCGGTTTTTCTACGCTGCCGCTGACCACCATTTTGGCTTTATTACGAAAACCCTGCTCCGGGCCGCTGACGGGGGCGCACCACTCACCCACCGCATGTTCAGCCAGCAGCTGTTGCAGGTCGGCCATTTTGGCGGTGAGTTGTTGAGAGACCGGCTGTTCTATCCACTGACAGGAGCGGCAGCGTCCGGCGTCATAGTGTGCGCACTGCATAGGAAAACCTTAAGAATAACGAGGGCTGCGATTATACACATTATTGCAGGCGGAAGAACCGCCGGCTTGAGGCTGGAGCAAAGAGCAGCAGGAGCACCAGCATATCGGGTAATTTCTGCATGACCAGCGCATGGAAGATCTCGCGTTTGGATCCACCGGCAATGCTGAACAGCTCCGGATAGCCATAGCCCAGCGAGGCGGCCCACAGATAGCTGGCGGCGGTCACCTGCGTCAGCAGATAGATCCAACGCGCCCAGTTGCGCCCTTTAACCAGCGAAAACGCGCAGTAGATTTCGATAAACACCAGCACAAGGCTGCTGAGGAATACCAGCGTGAGGTTCCAGGTTTGCACGCTGCGGTGAATGAACTCACCGATGCCGCGCGCCCCCAGGGTGTTGAGGATCATCAGTACATCAAGACAGCGGATCATAATAATAGCGAGCGCCGCCACCTGCACCAGCGCAGGTACGTTTGGACGAGCGTGCGTAAGACGTGATTTTTTTAATAATCCCAATGTTTTACTTCCCTGAAAAACAGTGCCGCGTCATGCGCGGCACATCACTGGAAATAATAATTCCTTCAGCCGCGTCTTGCACGCTGGATATCGCGCACGCGCTGCTTTTCCGCGCGCGCCATCAAATACCAGGCGATAAATCCGACAATTCCGACCACGCCGAGGATAATCGACGCCAGGGCGTTGATCTCCGGGTTCACCCCCATGCGCACGCTGGAGAAGACCAGCATTGGCAGCGTCGTCGCCCCTGGCCCGGAAACAAAGCTGGCGATCACCAGATCGTCGAGCGACAGGGTAAAGGCCAGCAGCCAGCCGGAGATCACCGCAGGCATAATCATCGGCAGCGTGATGATGAAAAAGACCTTCACCGGCGTGGCACCGAGATCCATCGCCGCCTCTTCAATGGAGCGATCCAGCTCGCGCAGACGCGAGGAGATGACCACCGCCACGTACGCGGTACAGAAGGTCACATGCGCCAGCCAGATGGTGAGCATGCCGCGATCCGCCGGCCAGCCAATGGCATGCGCCAGAGCCACAAACAGCAGCAGCAGCGACAGGCCGGTGATCACGTCCGGCATCACCAGCGGCGCGGTGATCATAAAGGCAAAACCGTTCGAGCCGCGAAAACGCCCGAAGCGCACCATCACCAGCGCGGCGATGGTGCCCAGCACCGCGGCCATCGTGGCCGCCAGCGCCGCGATGGTCAGGCTCAGCCCCACCGCGCTCATCATCGCATCGTCGTGGAACAGTTCGCTGTACCAGCGCGTCGACCAGCCTGCCCATACGGTGACCAGTTTGGAGCTGTTGAACGAGTAGATCACCAGCATCAGCATCGGCGCATACAGGAAGGTAAAGCCGATCACCAGGATCGCAATTCGCCACGGAGAGCGCACTACCGGTAAGTTGTTCATCCGTGGTCTCCCATCTGTTTCTGCTGATGCTTGTGGAACCACATGATCGGCACGATCAGCAGCAGCAACATCACGATCGCCACCGCGGAGGCTACCGGCCAGTCGCGGTTATTGAAGAACTCCTGCCACAACACGCGGCCAATCATGATGCTGTCCGGGCCGCCGAGCAGTTCCGGGATCACAAACTCCCCAACCGCCGGAATGAACACCAGCATCGACCCGGCGATAATCCCGCCTTTGGTCAGCGGCACAATCACGCTGAAGAAAGTCTTCAGCGGACGGGCGCCCAGATCCAGCGAGGCTTCCACCAGCGAGTAGTCGATACGCGTCAGCGCCGTATAGATCGGCAGCACCATAAACGGCAGGTAGGCATATACAATCCCGATATAGACCGCGAGATTGGTGTGCAGAATAGTCAGCGGCTGATCGATAACCCCTAACCACATCAGGAAGTTATTCAGCACCCCGTTATTTTTCAGGATCCCCATCCACGCGTAGACGCGGATCAGGAACGAGGTCCACGACGGCAGGATCACCAGCAGCAGCAGAATATTGCGCGTCGAGGGCTTACTGTGCGCCACCGCCCATGCCAGCGGGTAGCCCATCAGCAGACAGCAGAGCGTGGAGATCGCCGCCACCTGCAGTGACTGCAAATAGGCTTCGATATAAAGCGGATCTTCCGTCAGCTGCAGGAAGTTGCCAAGGTTAAGCGTCAGCGTCAGCTGGCCGTCTGCCCAGTCCAGCAGATTGGTGTAGGGCGGGATCGCCCGCGCCATTTCCGCCAGGCTTATCTTGAAAACGATCAGGAACGGCAGCATGAACAGCAGGATCAGCCACACGTAAGGCATGGCAATCACCAGCTTGCGGCCGTGGTTCATCTGCATGCGCGCCAGCCAGTGCGCAAAGCCGCCCGGTTTTTCGACGCGGGCTGGCGGTTCAAGTGTACTCATTGGCCGCTCCTTATACCGTCAGCACGACACAACTGTCCGCATCCCAGCACAGACGCACTTCGTCGCCCCAGGTCGGCAGTCCTTTACGGTAGCGATGTTCGTTTTGCAGCTGGGCGCTGAGCATCTGCCCGCTCTTCAGACGGACGTGGTAGATAGAGAGATCGCCCAGATAGGCAATGTGCACCACTTCGCCCACGGCAAAGTTAAAGCCATCGGCCGGAGGATCTTCACAGAGCATGATTTTCTCCGGTCGCAGGGCGATATAGACCGGCACGTTGTCTACCACGGAGTTATCCGGGTCGACCTTCAGCGGATGCTGCAGCCCCGGCGATTCGATGATCAGCCCGTCTTCTTCACGCGCTTTCAGCAGCCCTTCAAAAACATTCACCGAGCCGATGAACTCCGCGCTGTAACGGGTAGTCGGGTGTTCATAAATCTCTTCCGGCTCGCCAATCTGCACGAACTTACCGCGGTTCATGATCGCGATACGCCCGGCCATGGTCATGGCCTCTTCCTGGTCGTGGGTGACCATCACGCAGGTCACGCCTACGCGTTCGAGGATATCCACCACTTCGAGCTGCATACGGTCGCGCAGTTTTTTATCCAGAGCACCCATCGGCTCATCAAGCAGCAGCAGTTTCGGGCGTTTCGCCAGGCTTCGGGCCAGTGCCACGCGCTGACGCTGACCACCAGAAAGCTGGTGCGGTTTACGCTTCGCGAACTCCTGCATGTGCACCAGACTCAGCATCTCCGCCACACGCGCGGTGATTTCGGCTTTTGGCAGCTTGTCCTGCTTCAGGCCAAACGCGATGTTCTGCTCCACCGTCATATGCGGGAACAGTGCGTAAGACTGGAACATCATGTTAATCGGACGCTGATACGGCGGTACGCTGGAGAGATCCACGCCATCCAGCACAATCTGCCCGGCGGTAGGTTGTTCAAACCCGGCCAGCATGCGCAGCAAGGTTGATTTACCGCAACCAGACGCCCCGAGAAGGGCAAATATTTCGCCTTTGTAGATAGTCAGGCTGACGTCGTCCACGGCATGCTGGCCATCGAAAGATTTGGTGAGGTTACGAATTTCAAGTAGCGGGGTCAGCGCTTTACGGACTTTCGCCTGCGGGCGGGGGATCGCGTCATTCACGGGGTGTTCTCCGGCATAGATCAAAACTGGTGCAAACGCACCGTCAGGGTGCGCATCGCCGGGCGGCGCGAACGCTTGCCCGGCCTACGGGTTGTGTCGGCCCGGTAAGCGATAGCGCCACCGGGCAACGTTACCAAACGCCGTTATTTCCCGCTTTTCACCTTGGTCCACGCACGGGTACGTACGCGGTCAATTTTTGGATCCTGTACTTTCAGGGTGAAGAGCTTGGCAAACACATCCGCTGGCGGATAGATAGCCGGATTATTACGGATCTCTTCGCTAATCAGTGGCAAGGAGGCCTTGTTACCGTTGGCGTAGTAGACATGGTCGCTGATATGGGCAATCACTTCCGGACGCATCAGATAGTTAAGGAACTGATACGCTTCATCTTTGTTTTTCGCATCGGCAGGCATGGCGAAGACATCAAAGAAGGCCAGCGCCCCCTCTTTCGGAATGAAGTAGGAGACATTCACGCCGTTTTTCGCCTCTTTCGCACGGTTAGCCGCCTGCCAGACGTCCCCTGCCCAGCCAATTGCCACGCAGATGTCGCCGTTAGCCAGGTCGTTAATGTACTGTGAAGAGTGGAAGTAACGGATATTCGGACGCAACTTCAGCAACAGATCGGTCGCCGGGCCGGTGTAATCATCCGCCTTGTTGCTGTTCGGATCTTTGCCAAGATAGTTCAGCACGGTGGCGAAAATCTCTTCCGGGGCATCCAGGAAGGAGACGCCGCAGCTTTTCAACTTGGCGAGGTTCTCCGGCTTCAGCACCACGTCCCAGCTGTCCAGCTTGACGTCCGGGCCCAGCGCCGCTTTGACTTTATCCACGTTGTAGCCAATACCGGTGGTCGCCCACAGATACGGCATGGCGTATTTGTTCTCCGGGTCATGCTTAGAGACCAGCTTCAGCACTTCCGGGTCGAGGTTTTTCCAGTTTGGTAACTTGCTCTTGTCCAGCGGCTGGAAAACGCCTGCGGTCAGCTGACGCTCCAGGAAACTTGCGGACGGTACCACCAGGTCAAAACCGGTGCTGCCTGCCATCAGTTTGCCTTCCAGCACTTCGTTGGAATCGAACACGTCGTAGACCACTTTAATGCCGGTCTCTTTTTCAAAATTAGCCACCGTGTCCGGGGCAATATAGTCAGACCAGTTATAAACATGCAGCGTTTTTTGTTCCGCAGCGAGCGTGCCGGCAGAGACGGCCATCAGAGCACCCGCAACCAGACCCGATAACCATTTTTTATTCAAGGCGATCATAGTGTTATTCCTTCTGAAAGCTCGTTAACAAACGAACTAAAACTGTGCAATCTGGATATATGCAAAAATCATGCATAGTTTGTCGCTCTGCTCAAAATAAAAAGAAACCTCTTTACCCGGCAGGATCCGCTCGCTTTTTTAAGCATCGCAAGAATAACTGTAGCCCGTATCTCCGGCTATAGCCCAGACGAAAAAACGCCTTTTATCAATTTTTTATGCAGGTTATGTCTACGTGATAAGCCGAAATGGCCTTTGAGGAGGTGAAAAATTCTTTAAAGAAAGGTTAAAAGCAGCAGAATAAATGGCGTTATGCAGCCGCTCTGGCAGCGACTGCGCAAAAGTCAGACAGGCTTAGTGAAGAAAATTGGGAGATGCATCATTATTCTCTGCATCGTCTTCCGCGCTGTACAGCAGATGGTGTGCATTGGCTTCCATCATAACCATTGAAATTTGCTCTTCACTCAAACGCATAAACCAGGCGAACTGCTTGAAGGAGAGCCCCGCGCCGGAGAACAAAGACTGGCAAACGACCAGTTTTGGCAGATTATCATCCTGTATATCGAGGAATGCTTTCACCGTCAAAGAACTGGCGTTGATCGCAGAGAGGTCAGAGGCCAGCGCCAGCAGCGCAGACGGCTTAACTTCTGCCAGCGCAGAGAAGAGGATCACGTCGTTAATGAGATCGATTTTGGCATCAAAAATGCCGTCGAAATTCTGCATGTGAGGCAGATGCAGCGCCTGGCAGGAATCACATTCAAAGAAGGTGATTCCGGCATCATCAAGCCATTGACGTAACGTATCCAGTGTTGGAACGACCTGTAAATCCATCGCGGTGGAGCCTCTTTAGTAAAAACTTCGCATAGGGTACTCAAAAAGTGCGCGGTAATCCATTTAACCACCCGTTTTAAGACAGTAGCCCGGCGTGGCATGACGCTCAATCCATGCAATCATTTTACCTGCAATATCGACACCGGTGGTTTTTTCTACCCCTTCCAGCCCGGGCGAGGCATTCACTTCCATCACCAGCGGCCCGCGCGTTGCGCGCAGAAGGTCTACGCCTGCCACGTCCAGCCCCAGCGTTTGCGCCGCTTTCACGGCAATCTCCCGCTCGCGCTCACTGATATCAGCAACCCGTGCAACGCCGCCCCGGTGGAGGTTGGAGCGAAAATCGCCCTCTTTCGCCTGACGCTCAATGGCCGCCACCACCTCATTGCCCACCACGAAACAGCGGATATCGCGCCCTTTGGCCTCTTCGATGTACTCCTGCACCAGAATGTGCGCATTCAGGCCGCGGAAGGCGTCAATCACGCTCTCTGCTGCCTGTCGCGTCTCTGCCAGCACCACGCCAATACCCTGTGTGCCTTCCACCAGCTTGATGACCAGCGGCGCACCGCCCACCATGTCGATCAGATCGCTGGTGTCGTCCGGGGAGTGAGCGATGCCGGTGACCGGAAGATCGATACCCTGGCGGGCGAGCAGCTGCAGCGAGCGCAGCTTATCCCGGGCGCGGGAAATGGCGACAGATTCGTTGAGAGGATAGCTGCCCAGCATTTCAAACTGGCGCAGCGCGGCCGTACCGTAATAGGTGATCTGCGAGCCGATGCGGGGGATCACCGCATCAAAATGCGGTAGCTTGCGGCCTTTGTAATGGATCGAGGAAGCAGCAGGGTCAATGTTCATATAGCAGGACATCGGATCGAGGATCTCAATCTGATGTCCGCGTTTTGCCGCCGCTTCTCGCAGGCGTTTGCATGAATAGAGCGTTCCATCCCGGGACAAAATGGCAATTTTCACCCTGCACCTCTCTAAAGACATGGGAAAAGCCTGCGTATCATACCGAATGGACTAGCGCGTCGCCCAGCCCTGTTTGTGCAGATAATCGAGAATAAACGGACGATTTTCTTTAATGATGGTACGGCGGATGTGGTCGCTCCAGGTATCGCGGCGGTTATTGCTGCCGCGCGTCATGTAATAATGCGCCAGCTCTTCATCGTATTGATTCAGAACATCCAGGTCGACCGGCTGGTAGTGGTTTTAATGGACCAGCATCGCTGCAGGCAGGCGCGGCTTGAGATCCGGGTTGTCAGCAGGCCAGCCGAGGCAGAGACCGAACAGGGGCAGGACGTGCTTCGGCAGCTTCAGCAGTTCGGTTACGCTTTCAATATTGTTACGCAGCCCGCCGATATACACGCCGCCTAATCCCAGCGATTCCGCCGCCGTGAAGGCGTTTTGCGCCATCAGTGCGGTATCGACCACGCCCAGCAGCAGCTGTTCTGCCAGCCCCAGCTCGGCTTCAGGGCAAATTTGCAGGTGGCGGTTAAAGTCAGCGCAGAATACCCAGAACTCGGCGGCCTGGGCTACATGCTTCTGCCCGCCCGTGAGCGTCACCAGCTGCTCGCGCATGGCCTTGTCGGTAATGCGAATAATCGAACTGCACTGCAGGAAGCTGGAGCTGGAGGTGGCTCTGGCGCTGTCGATGATGGCCTCACGCTGCGCCTCGGTAATGGGCTCATCGGTGAAGTGGCGGATAGAACGGTGGGAACGGAGCAGGTCAATTGTTGGCGTCATCGTCTCTCTCTTTGTCTTGCTTAATACGTGTGGCAGCCAGTATAGGCAATGATGCGCGGCATGTAATTGGCGAAACATAGCTCAAGGATATTAAAGCGACAGGCGAAACCTACTTTAATGACGGCAGGTTATCGTGCACTATACGTGTCATTCGCCGTCAGGCTTGTTTTTTGAGGAGAGAGAAATGTTTGCAGTAATTTTTGGTCGTCCAGGATGCCCTTACTGTGTGCGCGCAAAAGAGCTGGCTGAAAAACTGACTGAAGAGCGTGATGACTTTAACTTCCGCTATGTGGATATCCACGCAGAAGGCATCACCAAAGCCGATCTGGAAAAAACCGTGGGTAAACCGGTTGAAACCGTACCGCAGATCTTCCTCGATCAGAAACACATTGGCGGCTGCACCGATTTTGAAGCTTACGCTAAAGAACATTTGGGTCTGTTTGCCGCTCAGTAATCACTAAGCAAACCCCGCGCCCTGACGTGGGGTTTTATCTATTTGCCAGTTATTGCTTTTTCGCTTCACCCAATAGAACTGAACCATATGAAGCATGGATTAGCCTGTTAATCCAGCACGCGTCTTGCGTTTTGCCCTACCATTTCCTTGAAATTTTGGCCGATTGTAGGCCGGGTAAGCGCAGCGCCACCCGGCATTGTTGACAGCCAGGTTGCTATAAATCTTCCTGAACGGCAGTAAAAATGTCTCTGCTCCCGGAACTGTCGGTTAATTCTTTTTAAGCTGCCTGTACGGCAGTGCACACACCGCCCGTCTGCCGCTGCCATTTATTTGCTTTCTGAGCTGCCTGTACGGCAATGCACACTTCCCTGTCGTGAACGAGCTGCAGCCGGAATTTCTAAGCTGCCTGTACGGCAGTGCACACTGTCTGAAAAAAGGGACGGCCAGACCTACTTTTCTAAGCTGCCTGTACGGCAGTGCACGCAGTCAGCCGGCGCTTATACGTGCGGAGGCTTTTCTAAGCTGCCTGTACGGCAGTGCACCTGGTGGGCTGGCTCAAGCGCTTAACGCGCCATTTCTAAGCTGCCTGTACGGCAGTGCACGTTATGAGTTTCACCAAAGGGTTCAGTATAACTTTCTAAGCTGCCTGTACGGCAGTGCACCAATTTCTACCCCATCCCCCTTCTGGGGCCATTTTCTAAGCTGCCTGTACGGCAGTGCACCTTCTGGCGGTGTGGTGGTCGTGGTCGATGGTTTTCTAAGCTGCCTGTACGGCAGTGCACGTGGTGACGTGCTGAATGTGACAGATCGTAGCTTTCTAAGCTGCCTGTACGGCAGTGCACGGGTGCAATGTATGACATACCGGGGTAAAAATTTTCTAAGCTACCTGTACGGCAGTGCACTGAAAGCAAACATCGCTATCCTATTGTCATAAAAGAAAATAATCAATTCTGATGCCTTTAACCCTTTTTTCTACTCATTCAGTTCATCGTTAATAAATCAACAACTTACAAGGCCTTCCCTAAATAGGGTTTTGACGCATTTCGTCAGGACAGACCTTTCAATACCCCCTTGCGTATTTCTTCACAAATGATCTTTACGATGAAGTCCGGGCTCCCCACCTCAACCTGTTACGCAGACAACTTAAAAATAAATCTATAAAAATAAATATATTAAAAATTTTTCATTTTCTCTGGCGAAGCCGGGCGGTCTGATTATACTTTCTGAACGAACTCAAAATACTGTATACATATACAGTAAAATTGTGTTCCGGGCAGGACGTCGCCTGACGCTGGGCAACGCCCGTTATTCAGGTTACCCCGTGGAGATACACCATGAACCCTGTCGTGAATACTTATCTCGCCGCCCCTAAAGCCGCTATCACACACTTCGACTCTTCTCAATCTGACTCGCTGCCGTTTCCGGTTCCGTCGGGTGAAAGTACAGTGCATGCGTCGTTACCGCTCACGCCTGCTCTACCGCAGGCGGTCAATGGTCCCATTAACATCATGACCCTCGCCTCCCCCTCACCCGATTATATGTGGGGAGTTACCTGGACCGGCATTACCTATATCAGTACCAGCGGTAATGCCTTTACACCCGTAGCGCGCCTGCCCGTTCCGGGACTGACTCAGTTTCCCATAGACCTGCTGGTGACACTGCTCACCCAACCGCTGGATTCACCTGGCGTGATCGAAGGAATCACTTCTCAACTCTCACCGGTTACCCCTTCCGGGGGAATTAACAGTGCCTATTGCCTTGTGGATAACACCAATACCTTGTTCGCTAACTACGGCACAAAAGTCTATGCCGTTGGGTTGAACGTTCCTGATTTACCGTTATTGGGGATAGGCATTAAACGCACGCTGGATACCTCGGCATTTATTCCGGAAGGACAGGCCATCACAGGTCTCGTGTTGACCTATGACGGGAATCTGGTTGTGCTGGGCACGCGGTCCATTTCGGTCGTTTCTCGCACCTTCTCTGGCCCGGTGCATACCCTGACGCTGGGAGCCGATGAGTATGTTTCGAACTCGGCGGCGGTAGATGAACACGGCGGTATTTATGTCGTCTCGGATAAGCTGATGCATAAAGTCGTCTGGACAGGCAGCACGCTCTCTGCCGATCCGGCCGATGGCGCATGGGTAACTTCTTATCCCACCGGTGATACCTACCCGACCATCTTCGGCTCGGGTTCAGGGGCTACGCCGACATTAATGGGGTTCGGCAGCGATGCCGATAAGCTGGTAGTGATCACCGACGGTAAGAAGCGAATGAGTCTGGTGGCTTTCTGGCGCGATGCGATCCCAACCGGGTTTAGCGAGCGCATTGCGGGGATCATCCCGGTAACCTGCGGTCTGCCGCTGAGCACTGAATACATCCAGAGTGATCAGTCCGTGGCGATTCAGGACTACGGTGCCTTTGTGGTCAATAATGTGGGCGCAGGCACCGGTACGGGAGTCGCCCTTACCGACGCGCTGGCGCGCGGCCCGATCCTTGATTCCCCTCAGGGCGTTGAGCGCTTTGCCTGGGATCCCGTCAGTCACAGCTGGAGCTCAACCTGGAGCCGGGCTGATATCTGCTCCAATACCATGATCCCGGCCATCAGCTCTGCGAGTAATACGGTTTATACCAGCGGTTACTATCGCAATAACGGCGGATGGAAGGTGGTAGGTATGGACTGGAATACCGGGCAAACCGTGCACAGTACCGTATTTAACGACAATATCTGCGGCAACGGCATTTACGCGCAGATGGAGTTTATGCCGGATGGCGATCTCCTGATGAATAGCATCCTGGGGCCAATGAGGGTGCAATTGCCCGGCGGAACCGTGCTGCCGTTATGAGGACGCAATGAGGGCGCAACGGCGTCCTCATTCTTTTTTATTGTGTAACCGTTGATGCCGTATCAGAGTGCGAAGAAACAGGAAAAACAGCGCACCGAGCGCGCACCAGAATACGCCGCTCAGCAGCCAGGCCAACTCCTGCCAGAGGCTTCGCGTGGACACAAAAAGCAACCGCATCAGCACCAGGCACAGCGGTGCCGCCAGCATTGCCCCTAACAGCGGCTTAACAACCTCGCCCTCGCGGGAGAGAAAACTCGCGGCCACGCCAGGCAGAATGAAAAAGAGCAGTCCCAGTTCCGGATGCCCGGAGGCTCTGAATGCCCCCTTAACATTAAACGCTAATGACATACAGACAACGGTGAACAGTAAGAAACAGCTTATCGCCCCTGCCCATTTTCCTTTAATGTTCAAATTATCCTCCTGACTTCTCTATCAAATAAAGTTTCGTCGCGTGGACACCCGATCGGATAAAGTTATGCGGCAATCCTTGCCAAAACCCGCATACGGTTATGCGATAATGAGTAGCCGTTGGTAGCTAATGCGATTAAACTATCCAGCTGCTATTGTCTTAGGGAATTTTTTGGCCGCAGGGAGTGTAGAAGTATTCCCTGGCACTGAAAACAGTAGCCCAAAATGTCCTTTCATTCAACAACTTACTGGTAAACAAGAAGTTAGCCTCCGTGAATATAAACGTCGCAGACTTGTTAAATGGGAATTACATCCTGTTATTATTTGTGGTACTGGCGCTGGGCCTTTGCCTGGGTAAATTGCGCCTGGGTTCAGTACAACTTGGTAATTCCATTGGCGTTTTAGTCGTCTCCTTATTATTAGGTCAGCAGCATTTCAGCATTAACACAGACGCGCTTAACTTAGGTTTTATGCTGTTTATTTTTTGTGTTGGTGTGGAAGCGGGTCCTAACTTTTTTTCCATTTTCTTCCGCGACGGCAAAAATTATCTGATGCTGGCGCTGGTGATGGTCGGCAGTGCGCTGCTGATCGCGTTAGGGCTGGGTAAACTATTTGGCTGGGATATCGGGTTAACGGCCGGTATGCTGGCAGGCTCCATGACCTCGACGCCGGTTCTGGTGGGTGCAGGCGATACCCTGCGCCATTCCGGTATGGCCGGGGCACAGCTTTCTACCGCACTCGATCACCTGAGCCTGGGCTATGCCCTGACCTATCTGATTGGTCTGGTGAGCCTGATTGTAGGCGCACGCTATCTGCCGAAACTGCAGCATCAGGATCTGCAGACCAGCGCCCAGCAAATCGCCCGCGAGCGTGGTCTGGACACGGACTCCAAACGAAAAGTCTATCTTCCGGTGATCCGCGCTTATCGCGTCGGGCCAGAGCTGGTCGCCTGGGCGGACGGTAAAAATCTGCGCGAGCTGGGAATTTACCGCCAGACGGGTTGCTATATCGAACGTATCCGCCGTAACGGCATCCTGGCGAACCCGGACGGCGACGCGGTACTGCAGATGGGCGACGACATCGCCCTGGTGGGTTACCCGGATGCCCACGCGCGGCTGGACCCAAGCTTCCGTAACGGTAAAGAGGTATTCGACCGCGACCTGCTCGACATGCGTATCGTCACCGAAGAGATTGTGGTGAAAAACCACAACGCCGTCGGCCGTCGTCTGGCGCAACTGAAACTGACCGACCACGGATGCTTCCTGAACCGCGTGATCCGCAGCCAGATTGAGATGCCTATCGACGATAATGTCGTCCTGAATAAAGGTGACGTATTGCAGGTCAGCGGCGACGCACGCCGCGTGAAAACCGTCGCCGACCGTATCGGCTTTATCTCCATTCACAGCCAGGTCACCGACCTGCTGGCCTTCTGCGCCTTCTTTATTGTTGGCCTGATGATTGGGATGATCACTTTCCAGTTCAGCAACTTTAGCTTTGGCATCGGTAACGCTGCCGGGCTGCTGTTTGCCGGTATCATGCTGGGCTTCCTGCGAGCGAACCATCCAACCTTCGGCTACATTCCGCAGGGCGCACTGAACATGGTGAAAGAGTTCGGTCTGATGGTCTTTATGGCGGGTGTCGGCTTAAGCGCCGGTAGCGGCATTGGCCACAGCCTCGGCGCCGTCGGCTGGCAAATGTTGGTTTCCGGACTTATCGTCAGCCTGGTGCCGGTGGTGATCTGTTTCCTGTTTGGTGCCTACGTGCTGCGCATGAACCGCGCCCTGCTCTTCGGGGCAATGATGGGTGCGCGTACCTGTGCGCCAGCCATGGAAATCATCAGCGATACCGCCCGCAGCAATATCCCGGCGCTGGGTTATGCGGGCACCTACGCTATCGCGAACGTACTGCTTACGCTGGCAGGTACGCTGATCATCATCATCTGGCCTGGACTCGGATAACTCTTAACTTTGCGCGTATCGAAAAAATTTTCGTTACGCGCAGAACTTTTTTATCAGGGGGCAGTCATAACTAGTGCCACTGCTTTTCTTTGATGTCCCCAATTTGTGGAGCCCATCAACCCCGCCGTTTTGGTTCAAGGTTGATGGGTTTTTTGTTGCTTTAAAAAACACCTTTTAAATTCAATCAGTTACATGCATGAAATTGGCTCACTGGCGACAGATTTTTGCATGTCAGGTTTGATTCCACAAAATCGAGCTTTAAGCTCACCCGCCTCTGATTTTTGAAGCTCCGTATGAAAGCACATAGCCAACTATCAGTGCCCCAAAACACCCGGCGAATTTCATCCATGTACTTTCAAACCAGAAGAATGACCCCATAGCAAAAATCACAGCCAGAAAGGTGATGGTTCCCTCAATTGCGTGGGACATAAACGATTTTACAAATTTCATTCTGTATTCCTTTGCAATCAATAGGGTGTCCTTCAATGAACACCAGGTAAGGTTCTAGCTGCTGTTCAACGAGAAAGTAGACCATATCCAGATTCTCTTTTGACACCCTCGCGTATGTAGAGGGATATTTGGCTTTCATCCGTCTTGACGCTCTGGCTGATTCTTCAATGATTCCCTGAAACATCACGACGTTTAACGCGGCTGAAGCGCTGAACCGGATAAAATGTTTGTACGCCTGATCAATTGCCAGACGGTTCAACATCCGATTTGTGGTTGTTTGTGCCAGAGCTATTTGCCCTGCTGTTCGCCCACCAACGCTCCCGGCTCCGTAACCCAATTTATTGTTTACGGCCTCTTTACCATCGTCATTGAGTTTCTGATAGAACGACGTGAAAACGATAGTTATCAGTCTGCGTAATGGTGATTCAGCATTACCCAGGCTCTTGAGCATATAGAAAAAACGCTCCGTCTCAGCCTGGTTTCTTTGTTTAGCGCTATACCCGGCAAGCCCGCTTCCCTCCCAGCTTCTTATAACATGTAAGCTGTATTTGGTATGGAAGAGATCCCATCGAGAATCCCTAATGCAACCTATTTAGCATCCATATCTTATCCGTATTTTTCTGACCCCGAACAAAGGATAATCAAAGGTTACGGGCGCTTCCAGACGTAATTTTTCTGTTTCTCAGAAAACCTTAATTTCCCCCTGTACTGCGCCAGCTCTGCCCTTTCTCCCGGTTGCTCCGTAAAGACAAGAAACCAAAATGCTCCTCCAAACCTCACGTAAAATTATTTTTCCTATTATTTATCTGTTTGTTATGACTTTCCTTAGATCCTCCGCAGATCCATGAAAGTGAAAAATAATGAAATTCTATTCAATCTTTTCAGTTCCGGTTTTCAGCAAAGCCGCCAGCACTGGCGCGGTCTGGTTTGTAGAAAAATAAAACTGAAAAATTTTTATGATCCAAAAACCGCAGGCGGGTGCGGTGTAGTGCGATTTTGGTCTGTGCATCATTTTTTTGGCTACGCTGTGACGCGCCAGCGCCCTGCTGTGCGCATGATCTTTTTTAAGGATGGCATTTACTGCTTGATATGGCTGAACGCGCCAGAGCGCCGCTGGTTGTACGTAATGATATCCGCTTGTGAGGATAAGAGGAGAGATATCCCCGCCAGGTGATGAGGGGAATAAAAAAACCCGCTTGCGCGGGTTATGTTCTGGACAGGTTTACTAGCCAATTACCGGGGAGTGTTTGCCATTCAGCGTGTCCGCTTTCCCCCCTGTATTACGGATGACTCCCGCGTTGGTCGGTGCTCTCGTATTGCTGTGCGTGTGGCTTGCCGTCCGCGTCCAGCAGCTGCACGTCGACCGCATAGCGGGAGCGGAACGGATCGGAGAAATTGCCGCTTTTCACTGCCTCAACGGGATTCATCACGCGGCCAAACTTGGGCAAATGCATCCCGGATGGCTTCAATCTGGCCAACATCGAGAAGCTGCGCAACCGCTACAACACCGCCACGTTCGAGATGCTTTATATGTGCGTGTTCGTGGACAGCAAGGATTCCGTTTTCAGCTTTTCCGATCTGGAAGCGTGCGGCGTGGAGGTGGACACCTGGCAGGATCATAATCCGGATGCAAAACGGCCGTTTGGAGACAGGCCAGTCTGGGGCGGCTTTGACCCGGCACGCAGCAGCGATTTGTCGTGTTTCGTGGTTGTCGCTCCACCGATGTTCGCCGTGGAAAAATTCCGCATGCTGAAGGTGACTTACTGGAAGGGCATGAACTTCTGCTATCAGGCAAATCAGATCGAAAAGCTGTTTGACCAGTACAACTTCACTTATCTGGGCGTGGACGTAACCGGAATCGGTCAGGGTGTATTTGACAACATCCAGCACTTTGCCATGAAGGTTGTTGTCCCGATCCGCTACGACATGAACACCAAAAATCCGCTGGTACTGAAGGCCGCAGACGTGGTGGAAAACCAGCGTATTGAGTGGGACAAAAACCTGAAGGAAATCCCCGCCAGCTTTATGTCAGTGCGGCGCACTACCACGCAAAGCGGTAACGCCATGACCTTTGTTGTAGACCGCAGCCAGGCCACTGGCCACGCAGAGGCATTCAGGGCAATAACCCACGCCCTGTATAACGAACAACTTAACTACGAAAATAAACCAAAATCCCGCTGGGGTATAAGGAAACAGGCAGCATGAGCAGAAAGAAACGCTTTGTGAAACGCGAACAGCGCGGCGATAAGTCCAAAAAAATGAGCATTATCAGCTTTGGCAAACCAGAACCGGTACTGACCACCGGAACCGATTACCGGGAAATCTGGTACGACAACGCCGCTGATCATTACACCCAGCCGATTGACCGCCTGGCGCTGGCGCAGCTTATCAACCTGAACGGCCAGCACGGCATAATTATCCACGCACGTAAAAACATGGTCACGGCGGACTATCATGGCGGCGGCCTGACGTTCAACGAACTGGAGGCCGCTGTTTTTGACTACCTGACGTTTGGTGATATCGCTGTAGCCAAAGTCCGCAATGGCTGGGTGATGTGATCGGGCTTCAGCCGTTGCCGGGGCTTTACCTCCGCCGATGAAAGGAGAGAGAAAACGCGGAGACCGTGCCAGGGGATTACGTAGTTTTACAGGAAGGTGAGCCGCTAGCGTTCCCACCTGACGATACCATTTTCATCAAAATGCATGGCCCTCAGCAGCACATCTATGGTCTGCCGGACTACATAAGCGGCGTTCATTCTGCACTGCTGAACAGTGAGGTGGTCATTTTTCGCCGTCGCTACTACCACAATGGTGCATACCCGTGGCCCCAGCATGACGGACGAAATGGAGGAGGAGATAGAACAGCAGCTGCGAGACAGCAAGGGGATCGGCAACTTCCCCACCATTCAGGTGAACATCCCTGGCGGAGACGGTGACGCGATCAAGTTTATAGAGATGGGGGACATTTCGGCCAAAGATGAATTTGCGAGCGTTAAGAACATCAGCGCCCAGGATATTTCCCGGCCGGGCTTGCAGGTATCGTTCCGCAGAACACTGCCGGGCTGGGCGCCCCTGAAAAGATTGAGCGCACCTACAAAAAGAATGAAGTGCTGCCCATTCAACGCCGCCTGGCGATGGCCATCAACAGCGATCCAGTAATTCCGCGCCACCTGTATTTGAAATTTGCTGAAGAAACAACGGTGAAGGGTGCAGCATGATACAAAAAAGGCTAAAATCTAGGCATTATTTGACAGCCGGAGAATGGAATATGAGAGTCCTGAAGATTGAATGCCCGGAATGCGGCTCTAAGGCTGTGATTCGCAAAACTAACCGGAAGCAACGCCAGATTGCGGATATCTACTGCGCGTTGGCAGATGTGGAGTGTGGGCACACTTTTGTGATGAATTTAACTTTTTCCCACACTCTCAGCCCCAGCGCTAAAACTGGGGATGTGATAGTTCAGCCCCTTCTGAATCACCTTTCACCAGCACAAAAACAAATGGCGCTGGACTTACTGAAAGCACCAGCGGCATAGTACTTCGTTTTCCATTTGCTCAGTCGGTAATGACTCCAACTTATTGATAGTGTTTTATGTTCAGATAATGCCCGATGACTTTGTCATGCAGCTCCACCGATTTTGAGAACGACAGCGACTTCCGTCCCAGCCGTGCCAGGTGCTGCCTCAGATTCAGGTTATGCCGCTCAATTCGCTGCGTATATCGCTTGCTGATTACGTGCAGCTTTCCCTTCAGGCGGGATTCATACAGCGGC
>NZ_LNII01000174.1:0-729 GCF_001463365.1 Enterobacter sp. 50793107
CAATGGGAACGCGTGTCGGTTCCAGCCGCGCATCAAGATTCTCGGAGGTGATGTTTTTAATGGCATTGCTGACATTACGAAGGGGCAGGTGCCCCTGACGGACAGCAATGCGAATGATCAGAACAATTAGCAGACTTATCACGACAGCGATCGCAATCAGATTTTTTTTCAGCGCATCGAGGTAATGGAGATGGAAATTAATGGAGAGGCCAGTCAGCATGACATAGTTCTGCTGTTTGCCCTGAAATATCGCCTGACCAGATGAGGCGATAATTCTGTATGTTTCCATCTTCATTCCGGACCCGGTATCCATCGCTCTCGCAGGATCCTCCACCGTCCAGAGAAAGACATCACGTGCACGGCTGTGCTCGCTAAAATCGGCTGAATTCACAGCAGAGCGTAAAGCAGCCCCCTGCACAGAGCTGTACAGCACCTCTCCCCGGGGATTGAGGAGCAAAAGAGCAACGTTACGGTAGCTGGCGATCGATTCCTTTATTTTGCTTACTTTTTTTTCATCCGGATCAACCGGAGACTGCAGGATACGGTTTAGTGTGGTGCTGATTTGTTGCAGATCGCTGACATCCTGCTCGGCAAAATGCTTATCAACAGAATGCAGCATAAACCAGGTGAAGGCGATAAACGCCAGTATTGTGGACAGGCTGATAAAAAAGGTCAGCCGCAGAGCGAGTGAGAAAGGTCGTCTGGACGGTTTGCTATGCATTCCGGTTC
>NZ_LNII01000175.1:0-6923 GCF_001463365.1 Enterobacter sp. 50793107
GGCCAGGCCTCAGCATTTTAGTATGGTGATCCCCTGGGCGAAATGCGCCTGGTAAGCAGAGTTTTTGAAATGTAAGGCCTTTGAATAAGACAAAAGGCTGCCTCATCGCTAACTTTGCAACAGTGCCCGCTGGACTCATAAGCCAGGAACGGCAGAGTCGTACCCTGTTCTGCAGGCCCTGCTATGCGCAGCTTGAGCAATTGATGGCCTTTCTGACAGAAGAATGCTGCGCAGGCGGCAGCTGCAGTCTGTCACCCGCAAAGACTCCCGAAGAGACCCCATTGTGAACAACCTGACTGATGCCCTGAAAAATATCGATCCGGCCCTCCTGGACGCGCCGCTGACGGAAGATAAGCTGAAGGCCAGAGAGATAACGCATCCGCCCCGCATCCTGATGCTCTACGGCTCGCTGCGGGCGCGCTCTTACAGCCGGCTGACAACGGAAGAAGGTGCCCGGCTGCTGACGGCCATGGGCGCGGAGGTGAAAATTTTCAACCCGTCCGGCCTGCCACTGCCCGATGATGCGCCGGAGACGCACCCGAAAGTGGCTGAGCTGCGGGAGCTGGTTCTCTGGTCGGAAGGCATGGTCTGGTGCTCTCCGGAGCGTCACGGGGCCATGACCGGCATCATGAAGGCCCAGATTGACTGGATACCGCTGACGTCAGGCGCGGTCCGCCCGTCACAGGGAAAAACCCTGGCCGTCATGCAGGTCAGCGGCGGCTCACAGTCGTTCAACGCTGTAAATCAGATGCGTATTCTTGGACGCTGGATGCGGATGATCACCATCCCGAATCAGTCATCCGTGGCAAAAGCCTGGGCCGAGTTTGATGAGGATGGCCGCATGAAGCCTTCTTCGTATTATGACCGCATAGTGGACGTCATGGAGGAACTGATGAAGTTCACCCTGCTGACGCGCGGTCGCAGTGATTATCTCACCGACCGCTACAGCGAAAGGAAAGAGAGTGCCGCGCAGCTTTCTGAGCGGGTCAACCAGCGCAGCATATAAAAAAGCCGGCAGATGCCGGCTTTTTCCACACTGTTATGCCCGCAGCCTGGTAAAAAATCAGTGGCTGACGCGGTTCCCGTGCTCATCAATGACGGCTTCGCCGTCCTCTTTGGTAAACGCGCCCTGCTGCGGGTCCGGCAGTATGTCCAGAACCACTTCGGAGGGACGGCACAGCTTCGTGCCGAGCGGTGTCACTACCACCGGGCGATTAATGAGGATCGGATGAGCCAGCATGGCATCGAGCAGTTCGTCATTGCTGAAGCGGTCTTCTGCCAGGCCGAGCTGTTCGTACGGTTCGGTATTTTTGCGCAGCAGGTCGCGCACGCCGATGCCCATATCCGCAATCAGCTTCTTCAGCTCATCGCGTGACGGCGGCGTTTCCAGATACAGAATAACCGTGGGTTCGGCGCCGCTGTTACGGATAAGCGCCAGGGTATTGCGGGATGTCCCGCAGGCCGGGTTGTGGTAAATGGTAATGTCAGTCATAAGCGGTACTCCGTAAAGGGGCTGCACGGGCGCAGCCCCGGGGTTAAAGTTAAACAGACAGGCGCAGGGCCAGCGCGGCCAGCGTGACAAAAAGCACCGGCAGGGTCATCACGATGCCCACGCGGAAGTAATAGCCCCAGCTGATGGTGATGTTTTTCTGTGCCAGCACGTGCAGCCACAGCAGGGTTGCGAGGCTGCCGATAGGGGTTATTTTCGGGCCGAGGTCACAGCCGATGACGTTGGCGTAAATCATCGCCTGCTTCACCACGCCCTGTGCGCTACTACCGTCAATCGACAACGCGCCAACCAGCACGGTGGGCATGTTGTTCATGACGGACGAGAGTGCCGCCGTCAGGAAGCCGGTGCCGAGCGTTGCGCCCCATACGCCGTGCTCTGCAAACCGGTTCAGGGCGGCGGAAAGGTAATCAGTCAGTCCGGCGTTACGCAGTCCGTATACCACCAGATACATGCCCAGCGAAAAGATAACGATCTGCCAGGGCGCGCCTTTCAGCACCCTGCCGGCGTCAATCACGTGTCCTTTGCGGGCAACCAGCCAGAGAATAAACGCCGCCACCGCCGCCACCAGGCTGACCGGCACGCCGAGCGGCTCCAGAGCAAAAAAGCCAACCAGCAGAAGAACCAAAACCACCCAGCCAGCCTTAAAGGTTCGTGCATCCCGGATGGCTTCCCGCGGTGCCTTCAGCTTCGCCAGGTCATAGGTGACCGGGATGTCCCTGCGGAAAAAGAGATGAAGCATCACCAGCGTGGCCGCAATGGAGGCAATGTTCACCGGCACCATGACGGATGCGTACTCGCTGAAGCCCAGCGTAAAGAAGTCAGCCGTTACGATGTTCACCAGGTTCGATACGATGAGCGGCAGGCTGGAGGTGTCAGCGATAAAGCCCGCTGCCATCACAAACGCCAGCGTGGAGCCGGGAGTGAATCCCAGCGCCAGCAGCATGGCAATAACGATCGGCGTCAGAATTAGCGCGGCTCCGTCATTGGCAAACAGCGCCGCCACTGCGGCACCCAGCAGAACGATATACGTGAACAGCAGCCGGCCCCTGCCGCCTCCCCAGCGGGAAACGTGCAGCGCGGCCCACTCAAAAAAGCCGGACTCATCGAGCAGCAGGCTGATAATGATGACCGCAATGAACGTGCCCGTGGCGTTCCAGACAATCTGCCAGACCACCGGAATATCACCGATGTGCACCACGCCGGTCAGCAGCGCCAGCGCCGCACCGATGACGGCACTCCAGCCAATGCTCAGCCCCTTCGGCTGCCAGATGACCAGTACCAGCGTCAGGATGAAAATCGCACCTGCCAGAAACATACCCGCTCCTATTGAATACAAATGCCTGTTAAACCGGACTGATAAATTTTCGATGCGTAATATATTCGATAATCCAGATATATACCGGTAAATTTTTAAATGCAGACAGGCTTGCCGTTGGTGGTGGCGTTATCGCGTTCAGCCTGCCGGCTGAGCTGGCGGATATCATCCCGCTGGCAGAGATAAGCCTGTTCGATAACCGCCGCTGCCCACGCCGGCATATGAGGCGACAGACGATAGTGGATCCATTTTCCGTCCCGCCGGTCGGTAAGCAGCCCGTTTTCTCTCAGCAGAGCCAGATGCCGTGAGATTTTGGGCTGAGTTTCTTTCAGCACGGACGTAAGTTCACAGACGCAGAGCTCCCCTTTTTCGCGTAGCAGCAGCACGAGGCTGAGTCGGGTTTCGTCGGAAAGGCTTTTAAAAAGCTGCAGGGGGGACACGGGTGGCATGGTGACTCCTTATTGTGACTGACCTGAGTGTACCTGTGAAACTTTCTCCGTCAAATTTATATTCACTTAATCATATGTATGTGCGAACGCCGGACGAGCCTGAGCATGCAGAAGGACTTTCCGTCCGGATGCGCCTGACCGGCATTCCATGAACAGCGTTTTTGCCCTGCGCGTTGACCCCGTTAACAATTCGTGTAGAGTAAAAAGCGCTTTTTGCCGTGGTTCATCTGCCCGGCGGGCATTTGTGGCCGGTACTGAACGTCTCTCATCCGGTCTTTCTGATTACCCGCGCTGCTCTGTCAGCCGTGAAGGAGTGATAAA
Source organism: Enterobacter sp. 50793107 (assembly GCF_001463365.1). Classification (NCBI taxonomy): domain Bacteria; kingdom Pseudomonadati; phylum Pseudomonadota; class Gammaproteobacteria; order Enterobacterales; family Enterobacteriaceae; genus Enterobacter; species Enterobacter sp. 50793107. The sequence continues at coordinate 3,596 of NZ_LNII01000175.1, forward strand.
CACCACCATGCGTCTTACGCCACCCTGAGTCGTACCCCTCCTCTGTCGCACTGAATAAACTTCGGCGCGCACTCAAAAACATCCCGTCTGCGGATGTGCTTTTTCGTACGTAAAATTTTTGCCCTCACGGGCTGACCGTAATCAAAAACTGAGAAATGACTATGCTGCTGTCCTCGACGCGTAAGGACTGGCTGGGTAACGTCCGTGGTGACGTCCTTGCCGGTATTGTGGTCGCGCTCGCGCTTATTCCCGAAGCGATCGCCTTTTCCATCATCGCCGGAGTCGACCCGCAGGTCGGGCTCTACTCTGCGTTCTGTATTCCCCTGGTTATGGCCTTCCTCGGCGGCCGTCCGGCAATGATATCGTCCGCCACCGGTGCGATGGCGCTGCTGCTGATCACGCTTGTAAAAGACCACGGCCTGCAGTATCTGCTGGCGGCCTCGGCGCTGACCGGCGTACTGCAGCTGGCGGCCGGCTACCTGAAGCTGGGCAGCCTGATGCGCTACGTCTCCCGCTCGGTGGTCACCGGTTTCGTGAACGCGCTGGCCATCCTGATATTTATGGCGCAGCTGCCGGAGCTGACCAACGTCACCTGGCACGTTTATGCCCTGACCGCTGCGGGCCTGGGCATCATTTATCTCTTCCCGTATCTGAACAAAACCATTCCCTCGCCGCTGGTCTGCATCATCGTGCTGACCGCCATTTCCATGTGGCTGCACCTGGACGTGCGCACCGTGGGTGACATGGGCAAACTGCCGGACAGCCTGCCGGTGTTTCTGATCCCGGATATCCCGCTTAACCTCGACACGCTGATGATTATTCTGCCGTACTCGGCAGGACTTGCCGTGGTGGGGCTGCTGGAGTCGATGATGACCGCCACCATCGTGGACGACATGACCGACACGCCGAGCGATAAAAACCGCGAGTGCAAGGCGCAGGGCGTGGCCAACATCTGCACCTCCTTTATCGGCGGCATGGCGGGCTGCGCGATGATTGGCCAGTCGGTGATCAACGTCAAATCGGGCGGGCGCGGGCGGCTTTCCACGCTCACCGCCGGCGTGGTGCTGCTGCTGATGGTGGTGTTCCTGCGCGACTGGGTGTCCCGGATACCCATGGCGGCTCTGGTGGCGGTGATGATCATGGTCTCCATCGGCACCTTCTCCTGGCGCTCCATCAGCAACCTGCGCAGCCATCCGCTGTCAACCAGCGTGGTGATGCTGGCCACCGTGGTGGTGGTGGTGGCGACCGATAACCTGGCGTTTGGCGTGCTCACCGGCGTGCTGATTGCCTCGCTGAACTTCGCCACCAAGGTCGCCCGCTTTATGGCGGTCTCCTCTGAGCTGAAGGACGACACCCGCACCTATACCGTAGCCGGCCAGGTATTCTTTGCCTCATCCGATCGCTTTATGAGCCACTTCGACTTCCGTGAAGCGGTGGAGCGCGTGGTGATTGACGTAACGCACGCCCACTTCTGGGATATCACCTCCGTGAGCGCGCTGGACCGGGTGGTTATCAAGTTCCGTCGCGAAGGCACGGAAGTGGAGATCAAGGGTATGAATGACGCGACCCGCACCCTCGTTGACCGCTTCGGAGTGCATGACAAGCCTGAAGAAGTGGAAAAGCTGATGGGTGGCCATTAATTTACTGGAGAAAGCATCATGAATAACACCGTTATTGCCTGCGTTGACGGCTCGCCGTCAACCCGGCCGGTCTGTGAGTATGCTGCCTGGGCAGCCGGTAAACTTGGCGCGCCGCTGGCGCTGCTGCACGTGCTCGAAAAGAGTGAGACTCCCGCCGTGTCTGACCTGACCGGGAGCATTGGTATTGACAGCCGGGAGCAGCTGACCGAAGCGCTGGTCCGCGTCGAGGGTGAGCGCAGCCGGCTGCTGATGGCGCAGGGTAAGGCCGTGCTGGCCGGCTGTGCGGAGCTCCTGAAGCAGACCGGACAGCCGGACGCACAGCTGCTGCAAAAGCACGGCGCACTGGACGAAATCCTGGCGGAGCTGGGCGAAGTCCGGCTGATGGTGCTGGGGCGCCGCGGGACGCAGAATCAGGTAGGCAGCCATCTGGAAAGCGTCATTCGCCTGCAGAAAAACCCGGTGCTGATTGTGCCGGAGACGTTTACGCCGCCGGCGCGGGTGATGTTTGCGTACGACGGCAGCAGTGAGAGCCGTAAAAACCTGACGCGCCTGACGGTCAGCCCGCTGCTGCACGGCCTGAGCTGTCATATCGTGATGGTCAACGGTGACATGTCAGCCCTGCAGGATGCGCAGGCTGTTCTTCAGGAAGCCGGTATCACGACCGAGACACGCCTGCTGGAAGACGAGTCCGTAACCGGGGCGCTGTGCCGCTACGCGGACGCCCATGATATCGACCTCACGGTAATGGGGGCCTGCGGGCACTCCCGGTTACGGCGATTCTTTATTGGCAGCCACACCACGGAAATGCTGTCTGAAAGCCGTCAGCCCCTGCTGATGCTGCGATGAAACAGGCGGGCCTGATATCAGGCCCGCCTTCACAGGGGAAAGAGGATGACGGGTATGAAGGTAAAGGCGCGTTATTGCGGCGCATCCGTCCTGATACCGGTGGCCAGCAGGCTGGCGCCAAGAATGTAGACGGGGTCTGACGCTCAGTGGAACGAAAACTCACGTTAAGCAACGTTTTCTGCCTCTGACGCCTCTTTTAATGGTCTCAGATGTCCTTTGGTCACCAGTTCTGCCAGCGTGAAGGAATAATGGCCGAGCATATTGATATGTCCGTGGCAAAGCGGGGAGAGGCGTGCGATATCTTCATCATTCAGTGTTTCACCCTGCGCCCGGAGATGATCCAGGGCTGCCTGCATATAAATAGTGTTCCATAACACGACGGCGTTAGTGACCAGCCCCAGTGTGCCCAGTTGATCTTCCTGACCGTCGGTATATCGTTTTCTTATCTCACCTTTTTGACCGTGACAGATGGCTCTGGCAACGGCATGGCGACTTTCTCCCCGATTAAGCTGGGTCAGAATGCGCCGGCGGTAATCTTCATCATCAATATAATTAAGCAGATACAGCGTTTTGTTGATGCGCCCCACTTCAATGATTGCCTGAGTCAGTCCGGAAGGACGTTCACTTTTCAGCAATGAACGGACCAGCACTGAAACCTGTACTTTGCCCAGCTTCAGGGAGCCAGCGGTCCGGATCATTTCGTCCCACTGAAGGACTATTTTTCGGGGATCTGATTGCCCTCTGGCAATATCATTCAGCACGCCATAGTCGGCATCATGGTCCATTCGCCAGAAAACCGAAGCACCGGCATCAGCCAGGCGTGGAGAAAACTGGTATCCCAG
>NZ_LNII01000176.1:0-247 GCF_001463365.1 Enterobacter sp. 50793107
GTGCACTTGCCAGAAAGGGGGCAAACAGCGATATCACTGAGCTGAAAGGACTCACTACTGCGCTTTCTATTGCGCAGGGCGGGACCGGGGCAACAACGGCAGAAGGCAGTCGCACAAACCTCGGTTTAGGAACATCAGCAACGAAGGACGCTGGCACCTCAAATGGCAATGTCATTCAGGTCGGCGGTTTTGGTATTGGGGCAGACTCATCATTAGCTTCTCAACTGGCAAGCCTGACAGATGGTTA
>NZ_LNII01000177.1:0-50767 GCF_001463365.1 Enterobacter sp. 50793107
ATTTTATTTATTTCAGCAGTTTTGAAAATGATCCGCAAATGTAATTCAATCGCTTCGTCCAAGGCGGAATAAGCAGCAAGCAAAAGATTAAGCTAACCTAAAGTAATGTCAGTAATTGTCAGCTTCACTTTTCAGTAAAATACAATGTAAATAATCTCGATGAGTGCCAGCAGCCCCCATAATAAAATATAGAGCATAAAATGCTCACGAATGTTATTGATAAGAAAGCCAACGATCCTGCGCATAATGTCCCGTTTTCTGTCTGGAAAACGGGTTCCGGACGTCCGAAACCCGCGGCGGATTATCTGCTAAAACGCGAAAGTGAGAAGGGGGTGAGATCAAACTGCGGTGCGATCCCCTGGGCAAACTGCGCAGCAATCTCGCCCAGCACGGAGGCGAACTTAAAGCCATGACCGCTGAGGCCGGTGATGAGTAGCGTGTTGTCATGCCCCGGCAGGGTGTCAATGATGAAGTCTTCGTCCGGCGTGTTGTCGTAGGTGCAGGCAGCACCATACAGTAAGCCGCCTACGCCCGGCAGGATATTGCGCAGGAAGGTAAACGCTTCGGAGCCATCCTGTGGGTATGCACCGAACGGTTTACGCTCTTCTGGGGAGGAGATCGCCTGCCCGCCATTGTGTTTTCCGATTTTGAGTGCGTCTTTCTCAGACGGGAAGCCGTAAAACTGATCGCCGTTCGGTAACTCCCCGGTAAATGCCGGGAATTTATTCTGTGCGCTGTAACGGCCATCCGACTGGAACCAGGAGAAGACCTTGCGCACCGGCTGAACAGGCAGATCGGGCAGCAGACGGGTGACCCAGGTGCCTGCGCTAATCAGCAGACGGGACGCTGAATATTCTCCGTCCGCAGTGGTGACCGTTACGCCGTCAGCGTGATGAGTGAGGGATTCCACCGGGCAGTTAAAGAGCTGAGCGCAGCCCGCTTTTTCCGCAAGATCGATCCAGGTTTTGATGGCCGTTTCACTGTGCAAGACCCCGGAATTGGCTTCAAACAGGCCGATATAATCGTCCGGGACGGCAATCTCTGGCCAACGGGCCATGATGCCTGCTGCGTCCAGCTTCTCCACATCAAGATTAAACGCTTTCGCACTCTGTTCAACGTTGGCCAGAAAATCAGAGCGGGCAGGGCCCAGGTTGATGATGCCCGTGCGTTCGAAAATGCGTTCTTCCGTCAGCTTCGCCAGTTCATCCCATAGCGTCTGGGCGCGAAGCACCAGCGGAACATAGCGCTCGCCTTCACCGTAGGCGTGGCGAATAAGCCGGGTGTCGCCATGATGGCTGCCCTCTGCATGGGGAGGACGGTGGGCATCGATCATCAGGACCTTCAGACCCGCTTGCGTTGCGTAATAACCGGCGGCAGACCCCACGGATCCGCTACCAATAATGATTAAGTCGTATCTCATATCCATCTCTCGAACTCACGCTTTGTTAGCAGAGTAATTAACTATGCGGGCTGACACAAGGGAGAAATAAATAAGGCACCCGGAGGGTGCCTGTTGAGCGAAGAATAGGTATAAACCTAGTGCCGTTTATACTCATTTTCCTGATAGTCGCCAGATTCTATTTTGGCAATACCTGCCTCTAAAATAGAAATAAACTGACGGGCGACGTCTGTTGTAAGCCACAGCGTCTGTCCAACTTCCGCTTCTTCACGGTTGAGTTGATTCGGGGTCTGGTAGTGCAAACGCAGCATCAGCGCATCGTAGCTATCTACGGTACTGATATCCCAGCCAACAAGCGGATGGGTCTGGATGACTTCGCTATTCTTTTCCATTATAACCCCCTTAATGCGTGTTAGAAGACAACGGCTCCGAGGTTCAATGCATGTTTTTCTGAAAGCATCTTCAGTATACAAGTAATAAGGGTTCGCAAGGGAAAAATAAACAGTTGGCAACACATTTTTCTGCTTTTTAGGATTGTTCGAACAATAAAACACCACCTTGTTCACGATTTTTAAATTTGTTGCCGAATTAATTTGAACGAACCGGATTTCAGACGAAAAAAAGCCGGGGCGACCCGGCAAAAAAGAACAATGAGGGAGCAAGATTAATCTGTGATGAACCAGTCGTCGGCGCTTTCCCAGGTTTCCTGCAGGATTTCGCTGATACGGTCTTTATCTTCTTTCGCGCCGCCAATGACGGAGAGGTTGTTTGCCGCCGCATAACGAACCGTTACGGCACCAGCGTTGTCAGGGAAAGTACTGTTAATACGGCGGGATAATTCACCGGCCAGCGCATCAAGCGCGCCAGCAGGCAGAACGGTTGTTTTGGCTATGGTGACTTCAATACGCATAAATGCCCCCTGTGTAATATACTGTTTATTTATACAGGTATATTATGGGTTTGACAACAAGGGGCACTGTTTTTTTAGCGTTTTACCGTCCAGTTGACGGTTTCACCGGCAAGGAATGGGATGAGCGTGTCATCCGTCAGCGGAATGGCCTCGTCCACGCGGCTCTCTTTACGCTCCAGTTCAATGAACGTTTCGTTGACCGGCAGCCCGTAGAAGCGTGGTCCATTGAGCGAGCAGAACGCTTCGAAATGTTGCAGGGCATTCATCTCTTCAAACACGGTGGCGTAGCTGGCGAGTGCGGTAGGGGCATTAAAGCAGCCTGCGCAACCGCAGCTGGCCTCTTTGCGGTGGCGTGCATGAGGCGCGGAGTCCGTGCCGAGGAAGGCGCGGGAGAAACCGCTGGCAACGAGTTCACGCAGCGCCTGCTGATGAACGTTACGCTTCAGAATGGGCAGGCAATAGAGATGCGGACGAACGCCGCCAACCAGCATGTGGTTGCGGTTAAACATCAGATGCTGCGGCGTAATGGTGGCGGCAATCAGTTCATTGCCATCGCGGACATACTCTGCGGCATCTTTGGTGGTGATGTGTTCAAACACCACTTTAAGCGCAGGAAGACGCTGGCGCAGCGGCTCCATTACGGTTTCGATAAAGCGGGCTTCACGGTCGAAGATATCAATGTCGGCGTGGGTCACTTCACCGTGTACCAGCAGCGGCATGCCCAGTTTTTGCATGCGTTCCAGAACCGGCATGATGGCGTCAATACTGGTGACACCGTGGCTGGAGTTGGTGGTAGCGTTAGCCGGGTAGAGTTTCGCCGCGGTGAACACGCCTTCGTTAAAGCCGCGTTCCACTTCATTCGGATCGAGGGTGTCGGTCAGATAGCAGGTCATCAGCGGAGTGAAATCATGTCCTGCCGGCACGGCATCAAGAATTCGCTGGCGATAAGCCATAGCGGCATCAACGGTGGTGACTGGTGGAACCAGGTTAGGCATGACAATCGCGCGGCCATAAATTTCGCTGGTATACGGTACGACGGTTTTCAGCATATCGCCATCACGCAGATGGATATGCCAGTCGTCAGGGCGGCGGATTTTAAGAACCTGGGGTTGTGCAGTCATGGAAGCTCCGGCTTGTCAGGAATCAGTCATTAGGATGGCTGTTTTTGCCGGACACAAATCATAAGCGGAAACGTTTTCGTTTGCACACTTTTCCGTAAAAAAAAGGGCGCTTTTGCGCCCCTTCAGGTTAATCGGTGAATGGAATAACGATCTCTCCCGGTTTCAGCTCGATGCCTTTGGCATATTTTTTCGCCAGCGCCGCACCCTTGCTCTTGTCTTCACTTAAGACATAGGCCGGCTGCTGGTTAAAGTAGTTGCGCAGGGACTGGTTCAGGTAGGGCATCAGGGTCTGCATCACCGGTTTCATCTTGTCCGGCGTGACGTCCGCATCTACCACTTCCATCTCCTGCAGGAAAATGGCCCCTTTCTCTTTGTTAAAGACCGGCAGCGCCTTGAGCTTCAGCTTAATGTTGGCTTTCTGGTTACCGAAGAGAGAGGTCATATCGAGATTGGCATCCCCGGCGAGAGTGACTTTATTCGGCTCTTCGCGCCCAATCTGGCTGGTGAGGTTGCTGAGGACGATATGCGCATCGGCAAGCCCCGGCACACCAATGTCTTTTGAAAAGTTATTATGTTTTTCCAGCGCCTGATTAATTTCCTGCTCACTGACGGTGTATTGCGTAAGCTGGTTACAACCTACCAGCAGGCCGCTGACAATGAATGCGGCGGCAATGACAATTTTTTTCATAGTGTTCCTCAACGAAAAATCGGCGCTACTGTCCTGTTACGCCAGTATGTCAGGGTGAAATAGCGGAAACCAGCAGAAAAAACTGATAATGGCGGCGGGAGAGGCCCCGCCGCAGGGAATATTATGCCCCAGGTTCGAGCATGCCGCTCGCGCTGCGCTTCTGGCTGAATTGCCACCACAGCGCAAGGAGCGTCATAAAGCCGACCACGCCGAGCATGACCCAGGGCAGTTCCGGCTGGCTTAGGGCTTTTCCGGCATCGAACAGCCAGCCGCCGCCGGCGTAACCCAATGCACCGCCAAAGGCCAGCCCCAGGCGGCTGAACCCCATATAGCTGCCGCGAGCGCGCGCGTCGGCAAGCGAGGCGCTCAGCGTTTCACGAGCCGGTTCGGCAATAATGGAGCCGATATAGAAGGTGCAAATCAGCGTAAACAGTTGCTGGAGCGAGTTCACCAGCCCGATGGGCATCATGCTGAGCGTCATCAATAACAGCCCGGCCATCAGGCGATGCTCCAGGCGAAAACGCCGTTCGCTCCAGCGGGCGATCGGGTAGAGCAGGGTCAGAGAGAGGCAGGCTTCTATGGCGTACATCCATTTCACGGCGGCCGGGGTGCCCGCAATGTCGTTTACCATGATCGGCAGCATCAGCATGACCTGAACGGCCAGCATGTAATACCCCGTCAGGGTCAGCACGTACGTAACAAAGCGTTTGTCTCGCAGCACGCGGCCAAGACCTTCGCGTACCGGGGCTTTGACCGTTGACAGTTTCCATGCCGGCAGAAACAGGGCATTAAAGAGCGCACACAGAATAAAGAGCAGCGCACCCGCCGCGCAGACCAGACGAAAGTCGTACTGCAACAGCCAGCTTCCCAGCAGGGCGCCAATCACCGCCCCGGCGCTGTCCTGCATCATCAGAATTGAGAAGAAGCGTCCCCGGTGCTGCGGACGAATGAGTTTAACCACCAGCGCGGTGCGCGGCGGGTCAAACAGGGTGCCACCGATACCGGAGAGGAAGCAGGAAAACCACAGCAGCCACGGCTCCTGGGCAATTGCCATGGTGGCGAAGCCTGCCGCGCGTAGCAGCATGCCCGTCACGATCATCGGTTTGGCACCAAAGCGGTCGGCGATGGCACCACCAAACACGCCCAGACCCTGCTGGACAAACTGGCGTAACCCGAGCGCGATACCGACCATCAGTGCCGCCCAGCCCATTTGATCGACAAAGCGGATCGAGATGAGGGGAAACACAACAAAAAAGCCGAGCACGACCAGCATGTTATCGACTAGCAGGAAATATTTACCCAGGCTCCTGGCCTGTGATACGCGGGACATTTTCCCTCCAGGGAAAACAGGATGGTGAGCACGCTAACATTCTGCGGTGTCGCCACGTTTTTTCCCACCCCCGCGCGTGACAATATTTTTTTATCAAAAGAGCGCTTTGATAGAGAGTTCTCATCGAAAAATGTGAAAAGAGGTCAAAATGGTATGTCACTGTTTTCACAGACGGCACAGGCGCAGGTATAGTAAAGCTAATGGGTAAGCAGAAGTGACGGGAAGGAGTGGTATCGATGTTTGGCTATCGCAGTAATGTGCCAAAAGTGCGTCTGACAACGGACAGGCTGGTTGTTCGTCTGGTGCACGAGCGTGATGCCTGGCGTCTGGCGGATTATTACGCCGAGAATCGCCAGTTTTTAAAACCCTGGGAACCCGTTCGGGATGAGAGCCACTGCTACCCTTCCGGCTGGCAGGCGCGCCTCAGCATGATTGCAGAATTCCACAAGCAGGGAAGCGCGTTCTATTTCGCGCTGCTGGATCCGGAGGAAAAAGAGATCATCGGCATTGCCAACTTTTCCAACGTGGTGCGCGGATCGTTTCACGCCTGCTACCTCGGCTACTCCATCGGCCAGAAATGGCAAGGGCAGGGGCTGATGTATGAGGCGCTAACGGTGGCGATCCGTTATATGCAGCGCACGCAACATATCCATCGCATTATGGCGAACTACATGCCACACAATCAGCGCAGCGGTAATTTGCTCGCGCGGTTGGGGTTTGAGAAAGAGGGGTACGCCAAAGATTATCTGCTGATAGACGGAGAGTGGCGCGACCACGTACTGACAGCATTAACCACCCGGGACTGGACGGCAGGCCGCTAAGGAGAAGAGATGAAATATCAGTTAAGCGCAACAGAAGCGCGTGTGATTGGCTGCCTGCTGGAAAAACAGGTCACCACGCCGGAACAGTATCCGCTCTCCGTCAATGCCGTGACGATGGCGTGTAACCAGAAAACCAACCGTGAGCCGGTGATGAATCTCGGCGAACATGAGGTGCAGGATATTCTCGATGAGCTGGTTAAACGCCATTACCTGCGCACGGTCAGCGGTTTCGGTAACCGCGTGACCAAGTACGAGCAGCGGTTTTGCAATTCTGAGTTCGGCGATCTGAAGCTGAGTGCCGCCGAGGTGGCGGTGATCACCACGCTGTTACTGCGCGGCGCGCAAACACCCGGTGAACTGCGCACCCGGGCCTCCCGCATGCATGAGTTCGCCGATATGCAGGAGGTTGAGCAGACCCTGGATGGGCTTGCCACCCGCGAGGATGGCCCTTACGTGGTACGTCTGGCGCGTGAGCCGGGGAAACGTGAAAGCCGCTATATGCACCTGTTTAGCGGTGAGGTTGATACGTCAACGGTGTTAGCAGATTCGGCTGCCCCCGCCGCGCATGACAGCCTCGCAGCACGCCTAGAGGCGCTGGAGGAAGAGGTGGCCGGGCTGAAACAACGCCTGGATGCATTGCTGGCACATTTAGGAGACTGACGGTGAAAAAATTACGCGTTGGCGTGGTAGGGCTGGGCGGTATTGCGCAAAAGGCCTGGCTGCCTGTTCTGGGGGCCGCGACGGACTGGACGCTGCAAGGGGCGTGGTCACCTACCCGCGAGAAGGCCGAGCGGATCTGCGAAACCTGGCGCATGCCGTATGCGGCATCGCTTCAGGATCTGGCGCGCGACTGCGATGCGGTCTTTGTGCACACCTCTACCGCCACCCATTATCAGGTGGTCAGCGAATTACTGAATGCCGGGGTCCACGTTTGTGTGGATAAACCCCTGGCGGAAAACATTCAGGATGCCGAACGGCTGATTGAACTCGCTGCACGCAAAAAACTGACGCTGATGGTGGGCTTCAATCGCCGTTTTGCGCCGCTTTACCAGCAGTTGAAGGCCCGGTCTGGTGGGCTCGCGTCCCTGCGAATGGACAAGCATCGTACCGACAGCGTTGGACCGAACGATCTGCGCTTTACCCTTCTGGATGATTACCTGCACGTGGTAGATACGGCGCTCTGGCTAACCAACGGGCAAGCCCAGCTTAAAAGCGGCACCCTGTTGACCAACGATCAGGGCCAGATGGTTTACGCTGAGCACCATTTTGCTCTTGAGCATCTGCAGGTCACCACCAGCATGCATCGCCGGGCCGGCAGTCAGCGGGAGTCTGTGCAGGCGGTCACTGAGGGGGCTCTGTATGACATTACCGACATGCGCGAATGGCGCGAAGAGAAAGGCAGCGGCGTGGTCACGCTACCGGCGCCTGGCTGGCAAAGCACCCTTGAGCAGCGCGGCTTTGACGGATGCGCCCGCCACTTTATCGCCTGTGTGCAAAATCAGACGGTTCCGGAAACATCCGGTGAGCAGGCCATCATGGCACAACGCATTGTGGAGCGGCTCTGGCGAGAGGCCATGAGCGAATAATTCTCTGTAACATCTGCCGATAGTAATTCCCTTAAATCCGGGTAGACTAAGCGCCGTTTGTTGGTTTCAATGGGTGGCGCTTTCGCTTACCCGTCCTGGAAATCCGTAGGGTTGTGGGAATTCTCATTAATGAACTTATTAAAATCGCTGGCGGCAGTCAGCTCGATGACCATGTTTTCCCGCGTGCTGGGTTTTGCGCGCGATGCGATTGTGGCAAGAGTATTTGGTGCAGGGATGGCAACGGACGCCTTTTTCGTCGCGTTCAAATTGCCGAATTTATTGCGTCGCATTTTTGCCGAGGGGGCATTTTCCCAGGCTTTCGTTCCTATCCTGGCGGAATATAAAAGCAAGCAGGGTGAAGACGCCACGCGCGTATTTGTCGCTTACGTTTCAGGCCTCCTGACGCTGGCCCTGGCGATCGTAACGGTGCTCGGGATGCTGGCTGCGCCCTGGGTGATTATGGTGACGGCACCCGGCTTTGCGGACTCGGCAGATAAATTTGCCCTGACCACTCAACTGCTGCGTATTACCTTTCCTTATATCCTGCTGATCTCCCTGGCCTCGCTGGTGGGGGCAATCCTCAATACCTGGAACCGTTTTTCCGTTCCGGCCTTTGCGCCAACCTTCCTTAACATCAGCATGATTGGCTTTGCGCTGTTCGCCGCGCCCCATTTCAACCCGCCGGTGCTGGCGCTGGCCTGGGCGGTGACGGCGGGCGGCGTGTTGCAACTGGCGTATCAGCTGCCGCATCTGAAGAAAATCGGCATGCTGGTTCTGCCGCGAATTAATTTCCGTGACGCCGGTGCGATGCGCGTGATTAAGCAGATGGGGCCTGCCATTCTCGGGGTTTCGGTTAGCCAGATCTCGCTTATCATCAACACTATCTTCGCCTCTTTCCTCAAATCTGGTTCCGTTTCGTGGATGTATTACGCGGACCGTTTGATGGAGTTTCCCTCCGGGGTGTTGGGGGTGGCGCTGGGGACCATTCTCCTGCCGTCGCTGTCGAAAAGTTTTGCCAGCGGAAACCATGACGAATATTGCCGTCTGATGGACTGGGGGCTGCGTCTCTGCTTCCTGCTGGCGCTGCCGAGTGCGGTAGCGCTGGGGATCCTCGCGCAACCGCTGACCGTTTCCCTGTTCCAGTACGGCAAATTCACCGCTTTTGACGCGTCGATGACGCAGCAGGCGCTGATTGCCTATTCGGTGGGGCTGATGGGGCTGATCGTCGTTAAAGTGCTGGCACCAGGGTTCTACTCGCGCCAGGACATCAAAACGCCGGTGAAAATTGCCATTGTAACGCTGATTATGACTCAACTGATGAACCTGGCCTTTATTGGCCCGCTGAAGCACGCCGGTCTGGCCTTGTCTATTGGTCTTGCGGCCTGTCTCAACGCCGGGCTGTTGTACTGGCAGTTGCGTAAGCAGGATATCTTCACGCCGCAGCCGGGCTGGAAAAGTTTCTTTGTGCGTCTGATCGTTGCGGTGCTGGTTATGGCTGCGGCGTTGCTTGGCATGCTGCATGTCATGCCGGAATGGTCGCAGGGCACCATGCTTTACCGTCTGATGCGGCTGATGGCCGTTGTGGGTGTTGGGGTTGTGGCCTACTTTGCGACGCTCGCGGTGCTGGGCTTCAAAGTGAAAGAGTTTGCCCGCCGTACCGCATAAACGCCAAAAGGGGAGTTCACCTTAGGGTGCTCCCCGCTGCCTGATTTGTCGCCTGGGCTTCAAATCGAAATCTTTTTCCCGCCCGTGACACGTGCCGTTGATGTTTGACCATCCGCACCGTACAGCCCGGGCTCTTTATGCGGCTTTAACACCTCAAGCGCTTGCTGATTACGCTCAATCTGGCCTTCCAGCAGCCAGCCGTTGTGCTGATTGAGATGGCGCAGATGCTGGGTTTTTTCTGTAATGGTCTGCCAGCGTTCTACAATATCGTCATTCGCACTGCGCTTAGGATCTTGCTCAGCGCGACGCTGTTGTTCCAGATAATCCAGCGTCGCCAGAAGCGAACTTTTATCTTCCGTAATACGCTGCAACGCGCTGCCGTTGATCTGACCGGAAGAGAGGTGCTGTTGCTCCGCGTCCATGACCGTTTTCAGGTCGTTCAGGACAACCGTCATTTGATCCAGTATTTCTGACAGTCGACTCATACGGTTAGTTACTCTGTAAGAAACTCTGTGCTTCCTGAATCAGGGCGTCAGCAATTTTGCTGGTATCCATCTTCAGCTCACCATTACGAATAGCCGTTTTCAGCGCTTCCACGCGTTCCATATTGATATCGCTGCTGCCTGGCTGCATCAGTTTTGCCTGAGCATCGCTCAGGGTGACGCTGGTGCTGTTGGACGTTGACGGTTTTTCCACACGCGTTTTCTGCGGCGTGGCGTCATTCGTTTCGCGAGGCTGTACAGCGCTTACCGGCTTCAGGGCTGATGTACGATCAATGCTCATAGTGTTGTCCTCATCGAGGGTTCGCGGCGTTGGCGCCTGACATCATCATTAGTTGATTATTTATCGGCAGTCGCAGCGATTTCTTTAAAAAGATTATAGGTTAATCAGAATATTCCCATCAGAATCGACGGTTCCGCTAACCACCTGGCCTGAGGACATCCTGACGCGGGCATTTTGCGCCACCGCGGCATTGTTTAATGCCTTCCCTTCACTGTTTATCTGAAAACCATCGCCGTTGGCCACCACCATCACCTGCTGACCCGCTTTAACCCGCCATGCCTGACGCAGCATGGAGAGCTGTATCGGCTGGCCTGGCGCGACATCACGCAGGCTGACGGCATCCTGTGCCTGGTTAATGTCAAGCATGGTGCGCGGCGGAAGCTGATCCAGACGACCGCGTTTCAGAGTCACACTGCTGGCGTGCAACATGCTGCCGCGAGCAATGGGAACGGCGGCCACAACATAATTGCCCGTCGCCTGTACCGCAACCTGTAAATAGCGTTTTTCACCCGGACAGCGCGCCAGCACGTTCACGTTCCCCCACAGTTTTGTGGTGCCCGTTACGCTGAACGACGGCTGCTCACAGGAGGGATAGAGATTAGGTGGCGTGCGCACGGTGACGTTGACTTCATCGCTAAAGCCCGCCAGTTGCTGAGCAAAGAAAGCCGTCAGTTGATCCTGTACTTCAGCCTGTACCAGGGGGCTGAAAAGCAGGGCCGTAGCCACCAGGCCGCGTTTTAACGTTTGCATCGCACATTCCACCGTTACCCGAATTGAGAGGATTCTACCTGCAGTGGTTTTGCATCAACGGAATAAATAGCGACGCATTTTGCGCTTATTCCGTCGATAGGGGTGACGGGGTGAGATTTAAGCTGTGAACTGAAATTTTGCCATCAGCGGAGGAGACATGCTCGATAAACTCGACGCCGCGTTACGTTTTCAGCAGGAAGCGCTCAATTTACGTGCCCAGCGGCAGGAGATTTTAGCCGCCAATATTGCCAACGCCGATACGCCAGGGTATCAGGCGCGCGATATTGATTTTTCCAGTGAGCTTAAAAAAGTGATGGAGCGTGGACGTGCAGAAGGGAGCGGTGTCGCGCTCGCTCTGACCTCCTCACGCCATATTCCTGCTCAGGCGATGACGGCGCCCACGACCGATTTACTTTATCGCATTCCCGACCAGCCTTCACTCGACGGTAACACCGTGGATATGGACCGGGAGCGTACGCAGTTTGCCGATAACAGCCTGAAATACCAGATGGGCCTGACCGTACTCGGCGGACAGATCAAAGGCATGATGAACGTCCTGCAGGGGGGCAACGGATAAATGGCCTTGCTGAATATTTTCGATATCGCCGGCTCGGCGTTAACCGCGCAGTCCAAGCGCCTGAACGTGGCTGCCAGTAACCTGGCGAACGCCGACAGCGTGACCGGACCTGACGGACAGCCTTATCGTGCAAAGCAGGTGGTGTTCCAGGTGGATGCTGCACCAGGCGCGGCGACGGGCGGGGTGAAAGTCTCTGACGTGGTGGAAAGCCAGGCACCGGACAAGCTGGTGTATGAGCCCGGCAACCCGCTGGCGGATGCGAACGGCTACGTGAAAATGCCAAACGTGGATGTGGTGGGGGAGATGGTGAACTCCATGTCCGCCTCACGTAGCTACCAGGCAAACGTCGAAGTGCTTAATACCGTGAAGAGCATGATGCTCAAAACCCTCACTCTCGGCCAGTAAAGGAGACATGCATGTCCATCGCCGTTAATGTGAATGATCCAACGAACTCGGGCGTCAGTGGCGCCAAAAGTTCGACGGGTTCCAGCTCCCTGACGGGAAGTAACGCCTCCGATCTGCAAAGCAGCTTTCTGACGCTGCTGGTGGCACAGCTGAAGAACCAGGATCCCACCAACCCCATGCAGAACAACGAACTGACCACGCAGCTTGCGCAGATCAGTACCGTCAGCGGCATTGAGAAACTCAATACCACCCTCGGCTCTGTTTCCGGGCAAATTGATAACAGCCAGTCCCTGCAGGCTGCGAGCCTGATTGGTCACGGGGTGATGATCCCGGGCACCACGATCCTGGCGGGCACCAGCACCACCGAAGGCAACACGACCACCACCACCACGCCGTTTGGCGTTGAGCTGCAGCAGGCGGCCGACAAAGTCACCGCGACGATCACCGACGCTACCGGCGCCGTGGTTCGCACGATTGATATCGGCGAACTGAAGGCGGGCGTTCATACCTTTACCTGGGATGGCAGCCTGGCCGACGGCACCAAAGCGCCAAACGGTTCTTACAAAGTGGCAATCAGTGCCAGCAATGGCTCTACCCAGCTGGTGGCTCAGCCGCTGCAGTTTGCGCTGGTCCAGGGCGTCATTAAAGGTAGCGATGGCAACAAACTGGATTTGGGTACTTCTGGTACCACCACACTCGACGAAGTTCGGCAGATTATCTAAGCCTTAACACTTATCAGGAGTAAGTCATGGCCTTTTCTCAAGCGGTCAGCGGCCTGAATGCTGCGGCCACCAACCTGGACGTCATTGGCAACAACATCGCCAACTCCGCGACCTATGGTTTTAAATCCGGTTCTGCTTCATTTGCAGATATGTTTGCCGGTTCCAAAGTGGGTCTGGGCGTAAAAGTTGCAGGCATTACCCAGGACTTTACCGACGGCACCACCACCAATACCGGTCGTGGCCTGGACGTTGCCATCAGCCAGAACGGTTTCTTCCGTATGGTCGATGCTAACGGCTCGGTGTTCTACAGCCGTAACGGCCAGTTCAAGCTGGACGAAAACCGTAACCTGGTGAACATGCAGGGGATGCAATTAACCGGTTATCCGGTTGCCGGGACGCCATCAACGGTTCAGACCGGTGCGAACCCACAGCCTATTAATATCCCGACCACGCTGATGGCCGCGAAGGCCACCACCACGGCTTCCCAGCAGATTAACCTCAACTCCACCGATACCGCACCGACCACCGCCTTTGATCCGGCCAACCCGGATACTTACAACAAAAAAGGTACGGTCACCGTCTTTGACAGCCAGGGTAATGCGCACAACATGAACCTGTTTTACGTCAAAGATGCGACCCCGGCTAACTCCTGGAAAGTGTATGCCCAGGACGGTAGCGTGGCAGGCAGCACGGCCTCTCTCGCCACGACGCTGACCTTCAACAACAACGGTACGCTGATCGGCGGTGGCAACATCAACCTGACTACCGCGACCATTCCTGGTGCCACGCCTGCGACCTTCGCCATGAGTTTTGCGAACTCTATGCAGCAGAACACCGGTGCGAACAACATCGTTGGAACCAGCCAGAATGGTTTTAAACCGGGCGACCTGGTGAGCTACCAGATCAACGACGACGGCACCGTGGTCGGTAACTACTCCAACGAACAGACCCAGGTTCTGGGCCAGATCGTGCTGGCAAACTTCGCCAACAACGAAGGTCTGAAGTCTGAAGGTGACAACGTCTGGTCTGCCACGCAGTCCTCCGGCGTCGCGCTGCTGGGTACCGCGGGTTCCGGTAACTTCGGTACGCTGACCAACGGTGCTCTGGAAGCCTCTAACGTCGACCTGAGTAAAGAGCTGGTGAACATGATTGTCGCGCAACGTAACTATCAGTCGAACGCGCAGACCATCAAGACCCAGGATCAGATCCTCAACACGCTGGTTAACCTGCGTTAAGCGGCTAACAGGAAAGCGCAATGGATCACGCAATATATACCGCGATGGGCGCGGCAAGTCAGACGCTCAATCAGCAGGCCGTTACCGCCAGCAACCTGGCGAACGCCTCTACGCCGGGGTTCCGCGCACAGCTCAATGCGCTGCGTGCGGTGCCGGTAGAAGGGTTGTCCCTGCCGACGCGTACGCTGGTGACCGCCTCCACGCCGGGTGCAGACATGACGCCAGGGCAGATGGATTACACCGCCCGTCCTCTGGACGTTGCTCTGCAGCAGGACGGCTGGCTGGCCGTGCAAACGGCAGACGGCGGCGAAGGCTATACCCGCAACGGTAATATCCAGGTCAGTGCCACGGGCCAGTTGACGATTCAGGGGCACCCGGTAATGGGTGAAGCGGGTCCGTTGACGGTGCCGGAAGGTTCAGAGCTGACCATCGCCGCAGACGGTACCATCTCCGCGTTGAACCCAGGCGACCCGGCCAATACCGTTGCGCCCGTCGGGCGTCTGAAGCTGGTCAAAGCGGATGGCAAAGAGGTGCAGCGTGGTGATGACGGTATGTTCCGTCTGACCCAGGCGGCTCAGGCCACCCGTGGCGCCACGCTTCAGGCCGACCCGACCATTCGCGTGATGTCCGGTGTTCTGGAAGGCAGCAACGTCAAGCCGGTCGAGGCCATGACCGACATGATCGCCAGCGCCCGTCGTTTTGAAATGCAGATGAAGATTATCAGCAGCGTTGATGAAAACGCGGGCAAAGCTAACCAACTTCTGGCTATGAGTTAACAGGACTCCCTATGATCAGTTCTTTATGGATCGCGAAAACTGGCCTGGACGCGCAGCAAACCAATATGGATGTGATTGCCAACAACCTGGCAAACGTCAGCACCAATGGTTTCAAGCGTCAGCGTGCCGTTTTCGAAGATTTGCTTTACCAAACCATTCGTCAGCCGGGTGCACAGTCCTCTGAGCAAACCACGCTGCCGTCAGGTTTGCAGATCGGTACCGGTGTTCGTCCGGTCGCCACCGAGCGTCTGCACAGCCAGGGCAACCTGTCTCAGACCAACAACAGCAAAGACGTCGCCATTAAAGGCCAGGGTTTCTTCCAGGTGCAGTTGCCTGACGGGACCTCTGCCTATACCCGTGACGGCTCGTTCCAGGTCGATCAGAACGGCCAGCTGGTCACGGCCGGTGGTTTCCAGGTTCAGCCTGCTATCACGATCCCGGCGAATGCCCTGAGCATCACCATCGGGCGTGACGGCGTGGTGAGCGTTACCCAGCAGGGACAGGCCGCGCCTGTTCAGGTGGGGCAGCTCAACCTGACCACCTTCATGAACGATACCGGTCTGGAAAGCATTGGCGAGAACCTCTACACCGAAACGCAATCCTCCGGTACGCCGAATGAGAGCACCCCGGGGCTGAACGGGGCAGGGCTGCTGTATCAGGGTTATGTGGAAACCTCGAACGTGAACGTGGCGGAAGAGCTGGTGAATATGATCCAGGTCCAGCGCGCGTATGAAATTAACAGTAAAGCAGTGTCGACGACCGACCAGATGCTGCAGAAACTGACGCAACTCTAAGGCGCAGCCCGGTGCGGTGAACGCCGCACCGGCTCCCTGTTTTCGAAGATGAAGGCAATGCAAAAAAACGCGGCGTTTCGTTATCCGATTCTGACTGTTCTGGCCGTCACCCTTAGCGGATGTGCCTGGATCCCGTCTAAACCATTGGTCCAGGGTGCGACGACCGCCCAACCCGTTCCTGGCCCTGCGCCAGTGGTGAACGGCTCCATTTTCCAGACCGCGCAGCCGATCAACTATGGTTATCAGCCGCTGTTTGAAGACCGTCGCCCGCGTAACGTCGGCGATACCCTGACCATTGTGCTGCAGGAGAACGTCAGCGCGAGCAAGAGCTCGTCGGCGAATGCCAGCCGCGATGGCAAAACCAATTTTGGCTTCGATACCGTACCGCGCTATCTGCAGGGACTCTTCGGCAATGCACGTGCGGATGTTGAGGCGTCTGGCGGCAATACCTTTAACGGTAAAGGTGGCGCGAACGCCAGCAATACCTTCAGCGGCACGCTGACGGTAACGGTTGACCAGGTGCTGGTTAACGGCAATTTACATGTGGTGGGTGAAAAACAGATCGCCATTAACCAGGGCACTGAATTCATTCGCTTCTCCGGTGTGGTTAACCCTCGCACCATCAGCGGCACCAACACCGTTCCGTCCACTCAGGTGGCGGATGCGCGCATTGAGTACGTCGGTAACGGCTATATCAACGAAGCGCAAAATATGGGCTGGCTGCAGCGCTTCTTCCTTAATTTATCGCCGATGTAAGCGAGGTGACCCATGTTTAAATCGATCTTCGCCGTGGCACTGATGCTGGTGGCAACATTTGCCCAGGCTGACCGCATTCGCGATCTCACCAGCGTTCAGGGCGTGCGTGAAAACTCCCTCATTGGCTATGGTCTGGTGGTTGGCCTGGATGGCACGGGTGACCAGACCACCCAGACGCCATTCACCACCCAGAGCTTGAACAACATGCTGTCCCAGCTCGGTATCACCGTACCGGCGGGCACCAACATGCAGTTGAAAAACGTGGCGGCGGTCATGGTAACCGCTTCCTACCCGGCGTTTGCGCGTCAGGGGCAGACCATCGATGTGGTGGTTTCCTCCATGGGTAACGCCAAAAGCCTGCGCGGCGGTACGCTGCTGATGACTCCGCTGAAAGGGGTGGATAGCCAGGTTTATGCCCTGGCGCAGGGTAACATTCTGGTGGGCGGCGCGGGGGCCTCTGCAGGCGGCAGCAGTGTGCAGGTCAACCAGCTGAACGGCGGGCGTATCACTAACGGTGCAATCATTGAGCGTGAACTGCCGACCCAGTTCGGCGCGGGGAATACCATCAACCTGCAGCTGAACAACGAAGATTTCACCATGGCGCAGCAGATCGCCGACACCATCAACCGCAGCCGCGGCTATGGCAGTGCGACGGCGCTGGACGCTCGTACCGTGCAGATCCGCACCTCAACGGGCGGCAGCAACCAGGTGCGCATGCTGGCCGATATCCAGAACATGGAGGTGAATGTCCCTGTTCAGGATGCCAAAGTGATCATCAACTCCCGTACCGGTTCGGTGGTGATGAACCGTGAAGTGTCGCTGGACAGCTGCGCCGTGGCGCAGGGTAACCTCTCGGTAACGGTCAACCGCTCCGCCAACGTCAGCCAGCCGGATACCCCGTTTGGTGGTGGGCAGACGGTGGTAACGCCGCAAACCCAGATCGATTTGCGTCAGAGCGGAGGCTCGCTGCAGAGCGTACGCTCCAGTGCCAACCTCAACAGCGTGGTGCGTGCCCTGAATGTCCTGGGGGCAACGCCGATGGATCTGATGTCTATTCTGCAATCCATGCAAAGTGCGGGCTGTCTGCGCGCCAAACTGGAAATCATCTGATGCTGACCGATAGCAAACTGTTGACCAGCGCGGCCTGGGATGCCCAGTCGCTTAACGAACTGAAAACCCAGGCAGGCAAAGACCCGGCGGCGAATATCCGCCCGGTCGCCCGCCAGGTGGAGGGGATGTTTGTACAGATGATGCTGAAGAGCATGCGTGAAACTCTGCCTAAAGACGGCATGTTCAGCAGTGATTCAACGCGCCTGTATACCAGCATGTATGACCAACAGATTGCGCAGCAGATGACCGCCGGTAAAGGGCTCGGTCTGGCTGACATGATAGTCAAACAGACCGAAGCCGCGCAGGGGATCCAGCCGAAGGATGAGCCGCAGCAGGTGCCGATGAAGTTCGACCTGCAAACGGTGACCAGCTATCAGAACCAGGCGCTGACGCAAATGGTGCGTAAAGCGATACCGAAGGCGACGGTGAGCAGCGATGAGCCGCTCTCCGGCGACAGCAAAGACTTCCTGGCACAGCTTTCGCTGCCGGCCCGTCTTGCCAGTGAACAGAGTGGGGTACCACATCACCTGATTCTGGCGCAGGCCGCGCTGGAATCGGGCTGGGGTCAGCGCCAGATCCGTAAGGAAAACGGCGAGCCGAGCTTCAACATCTTTGGCGTGAAGGCGAATGCCAGCTGGAAGGGGCCGACAACGGAGATCACCACCACCGAATATGAAAACGGTGCGGCGGTGAAGATCAAAGCAAAATTCCGCGTTTACAGCTCTTATCTGGAAGCGTTGTCCGATTATGTAGGCCTGTTGAGCCGCAACCCGCGTTATGCCGCCGTTACGCAGGCGGCTACGCCTGAGCAGGGCGCGCAGGCCTTGCAAAATGCGGGCTATGCCACCGACCCGAACTATGCGCGTAAGCTCACCAGCATGATTCAGCAGCTTAAATCGATGGGCGAGAAAGTCAGCAAAGCCTATAGCACAGATATCGAAAATCTGTTCTGAAACTTCTCAAGTCCCGGTGGAGGCTGCCGATAACTTTCATCAGGACTCGTGTCTGAACGAATAAAAGGAACCTCCATGTCCAGTTTGATTAACAGCGCCATGAGTGGCCTCAGTGCTGCTCAGGCGGCACTCAATACCGTCAGTAATAACATTTCAAGCTATAACGTGGCAGGTTACACCCGCCAGACGACCGTGCTGGGTGCGTCTAACAGCACGCTGACCGGCGGTGGCTGGGTGGGCAACGGGGTGTATGTGTCTGGTGTGCAGCGTGAATATGATGCTTTCATCACCAACCAACTCCGCGCCGCGCAAACGCAGAGTAGCGGTCTGACGACGCGCTATCAGCAGATGTCAAAAATTGACGATGTGCTCTCTGATTCTACCAACTCACTTTCGACGACGCTTCAGGATTTCTTCAAAAGCCTGCAAACGCTGGTGAGCAACGCGGAAGACCCGGCCGCAAGACAGACGGTGCTGGGAAAAGCGGATGGTCTGGTCAATCAGTTTAAAACGAACGACCAGTATCTTCGCGATCAGGATTCTCAGGTTAATACCGCCATCGCTTCAAGCGTTGAGCAGATCAACAACTACGCAAAACAGATTGCGAATCTGAACGATCAGATTTCCCGTCTCACCGGCGTAGGGGCAGGGGCATCGCCAAATGATCTGCTGGATCAGCGCGATCAGCTGGTGAGTGAGCTGAACCAAATTGTGGGTGTTGAAGTGGCTGTTCAGGATGGTGGCACCTATAACGTCTCCTTTGGCAACGGTTACAGCCTGGTGCAGGGGAGCAAAGCAAACCAGTTAGCTGCGGTGAAATCCAGCGCCGATCCGACCCGGACGACTATCGCCTACAGCGATGAGGTGTCCGGCAACGTCGAAATTCCCGAGAAAATGGTCACCACCGGTTCGCTGGGGGGCTTGTTTACGTTCCGCTCAGAAGATCTGGATAAAGCGCGTAACAACCTCAACCAGCTGGCACTGGCCTTTGCGGACGCGATGAATAAGCAGCATGAAGCCGGGTTTGATGCCAATGGCGATGCCGGTGGCAAGCTGTTCGACTTTGGTTCGCCAGTCGTGGTAACCAACAGTCGCAATACCGGTACGGCCGCAATGACGGCCACTGTGGCAGACAGCACCAAAGTGCAGGCCACCGATTATAAGCTGCAGTTTAACGGCACCGACTGGACTATCACCCGTTCGGATAAAACCAGCTTCACCATGGCCCCGGACGCAAGTGGCAATCTCTCCTTTGATGGCCTGAGCGTCAACGTGACCGGTAGTGCGAACGCCAAAGACAGTTTCATCGTCAAGCCTGTTTCTGATGTCATCGTCAATATGGAGCTCAAGTTCAAAGATGAGTCCAAACTGGCTATGGCATCCGCAAGCAACGGTGGCGAGAGCGACAACCGCAATGGCCAAAAACTGCTCGATCTGCAAAACAGTAAGGTTGTTGGCGGCAATAAGACTTTCAACGATGCCTATGCATCCCTTGTCAGTACGGTCGGCAGCTCAACCGCCGCGCTGAAAACCAGCAGCGAAACGAAAGCGAATGTGGCGACGCAACTGACTAAGCAGCAGCAGTCCATCTCTGGGGTAAACCTCGACGAAGAGTATGGCAACCTGCAGCGCTATCAGCAGTATTACCTTGCCAATGCGCAGGTTTTACAAACTGCCAGCACGCTTTTTGATGCAATTATCAATATTCGCTAAGGCTGAGGTGAAAAATGCGTATTAGCACCCAGATGATGTACGACCAGAACATGAGGGGAATCACCGATTCCCAGAGCAAGTGGCTGAGCTACGGTGAGCAAATGTCCACCGGCAAGCGTGTTAACCGTCCGTCGGACGATCCTATTGCGGCGTCGCAGGCGGTTGTGCTGTCACAATCTCAATCCCAGAATAGCCAGTTTGCCCTGGCGAGAACGTTCGCCACGCAAAAAGTCTCTCTGGAAGATAACGTGCTGAGCCAGGTTAACGCGGCAATTACCAGTGCGAAAGAGAAACTCGTCAACGCAGGAAATGGCACGTTAAGTGATGACGATCGTCTGTCACTGGCGAGTGACTTGCAGGGTATCCGCGATCAGCTGATGAACCTGGCAAACTCAGCGGATGGTAATGGTCGGTATATTTTTGCTGGCTATAAGACCGAAGCGCCACCGTTTGATTCCGTTACCGGTGATTACAACGGCGGAACACAGGCCATCTCTCAGCAGGTTGATACCGCCCGTAATATGGTGATTAGCCACACTGGTCAGCAGATCTTCGAAAGTATTACCAGTAACGCCAAAGAACTGCCTGGCGGCGGTTATGGCGAGACGAATATGTTCAAGATCCTCGACTCGGCCATTTCCGCGCTGAAGGTTCCTGTTGATAACGACTCTGCGGCGGCGGAAGTGCAGAACAAAGCGATTTCTGACGCACAGATCGGCATCACCAATACCCAGAACAATGTCCTTACCGTCGTGGCGGATGTGGGTACCAAGATGAACGAACTGGAAAAACTCGATAACCTGGGCGATGACCGTGCGCTGGGGCAGACTCAGCAGATGAGCGATTTGGTCGATGTTGACTGGAACAGTGCCATTTCTTCTTACATTATGCAGCAGGCTGCCTTGCAGGCGTCCTATAAAGCGTTTAGCGATATGCAGGGTATGTCGCTGTTCCAGTTGAACAAATAACATCTTTACCTCTTAGAACATGTCTTGAAACTGGGCATGTTTTGACTGCCCAATCCGTCTGGATTGGGCATTTTTTTTAGGCGATGTCTGCCTGCACGGCGCTGACGCGAGCGCTCTCAATCAGGCGAATGACCAGCGCAATGACGCCGCATACCGTCGCAAGCGCGACCACCCCAGTCCATCCTGCCAGCGTATAGATATTACTGCCCAGCGCAGAGCCCAGTGCCATGCCGATAAAGATTACCGTAAAGAGCAGGGCGTTCAGGCGTCCACGGGCCTGCGGCTCAAGGCTATACACCAGATTCTGATGCGCCACCAGGCTTGACTGCAGACCCAGATCGAACCCGACGGCGGAGAGGGCAATCAGGATGAGCTGTCCATGAAGGCCCAGCGCGGGCATCAGGAACATCAGGGCAAATGAGACGGTCACGAGAAGCGCACCGAGCTGCGTGACTTTTCCGGCACCCAGCTTATCGGCCAGACCTCCCGCCAGCGGGGCGGCTAAGGCACCTGCAGCACCTGCAATACCAAATCCCCCCGCGACCGCACTTCCTAAGTGATAACGTTCCAGCAGCATCACCGCCAGCGTGGACCAGAAGGCGCTAAAGGCAATCGACAGAAAACCCTGAGCCAGCGCCGCGCGGCGCAGAGCCGGATAACGACGCCACAGGTGTTCCATAGAACGCAGCAGCGCCGGGTAGCTCAGGGTGGAGTGGATGGCAAACCGCGGGAGTACGGCCCACATCACAACGCCGATAAACGCAATGCTTGCGGCAGCCAGCTGGTACATGACGCGCCAGCCAAAAGCCTCACCTACCACGCCGCTGACGGTTCGGGAGAGCAGAATACCCAGCAACAGGCCGGTCATCACCGTACCGACGGTTTTCCCCTGTTTGCCTTCCGGTGCAAGGATTGCCGCGGCAGGAACGATATCCTGCGCCATGGTGGCGGCCATGCCAATAAGCAGACTTGCCAGCAGCAGGGAGTGGATCTGTCCGGTCAGGCTACAGCCAAGCAGAAATAGCGCCAGGGCTGCACTTTTTATCAGGATCAGTGTTCTGCGGTCGTGGCGGTCGCCGAGCGGCAGCAGGAACAGGATCCCCAGAGCATATCCTGCCTGGGTAAGCGTCGGGACCATGCCCATTCCTTCGATACTCAGATGCAGGTCAGCGCCCATCAGCGGCAGCAGAGGCTGGGCATAATAGATGGATGCCACACTGAAGCCCGCACCGAGCGCCAGCATTAAGATGACCCAGCGGCTTACGGCATGGGCGGCGGATGTTGTGTTCATAAGATGTTCCTCATTCATCGTGTGTGGCTATTTTTTATCAGCAAGCCTTGCAGCGGTAGCGGGCCCGGTGGTAAAACTCTTATACGTTTAGCGTATAGGCAAAAAGATGATGAAAAGAGTTGAACGTATAGACAGGGTGGAGCTAATGCGGACGTTTGTTCGTATTGTTGAGGCCGGATCCCTCTCTGCGGCGGCACGGCAGCTGGCAACCACCCAGGCCACGGTGAGCCGACGGTTGCAGTCGCTTGAGACGATGCTCGGTGTGCGCCTGATATTGCGCACTACTCACACGACGCGTCTGACGGATGACGGCGAGCGCTGCTATCAGCACGCCCGTCGGGTGATTGACAGCTGGCTGGCACTGGAAGATGAGGTAGGGCAGACAGAAGACGAACCGGTAGGCGTCCTGCGGGTACGCGCCCCGCACGCGTTTGGTCAGGATCAGCTCCTGAAACCGTTAACCGAATTTCTGCAGCGTTATCCGCAGCTTTCTATTGAGTGGATGCTCAACGACCGGTCGGCTGACTTCCTCGGCGACAACCTTGACTGTGCGATTCGGGTGGGCGTCGAGGTTGACCCGGCGACCGTGTCCGTGCTGCTGGCTGAGGTGCCGCGCTCAGTGGTGGCTTCTCCGGCATTGCTGGCCCGTTTTCCGGCGGTTAACACCCCGGAAGATTTGCAGCAGCTTCCCTGGATAGCCATCAGCTCTTTCTACCAGCGCCATGTGGAGCTTTTTCACGATGCCTCGCCAGCCACCGCGCGCGTGGCGATTACTCCCCGCCTCAGTACCGACAGTCTGTATGTCGCACGTAATACGGCTCTCACCGGGCTTGGCGTGGCGGTGGTATCAAGCTGGACAGTGCAGGAGGATATTCGGGAAGGGCGGCTGGTGCATTTACTTCCCGAGTGGCAGCCGGCGGCGTTACCGGTGCATCTGGTTTACCCCTGGTCCCGTTACTATCCGGCGCGCTTGCGGCGTTTTCTGGAGTTGATGCGGCAGATCATGCCGGAGGTCACTGGAATGAGAAAGCCGCTACAGCAGCCATAAAAAAGCCGACCCGAAGGTCGGCTTTCACACTTAGCGTGCGTTATTCAACTGACTGCGGACGGGTTGCTGGTGCAGTAGCCTTGTGCGTAGCACTGTGACCACCGGCAGCACCTTTACCTTCGAAGTTGAACTCCGGGCGAACCCAGTCGCTGTGACGCGGTGCTTCAGGCACATACTCAGGCGCAGGGGCGCGAGTCATCGGTGCTGTGGCAACGTGCGCAGGCGCGACGGCAACCTTCACCGGCTCGGGTTTCACTTCCGGCGCTTTCGCTTCTTCAACAACAGGTTCAACCTGAATCTCAACGTCCTGCACAACCTCTTCGGTCGTGGTTTCAACGATGGTTTCAGCGGTTTCTTCCACTGCGGCTACAGGTTCAGCCTCTTCAGCGACTTCTTCAGCCACCACGGCATCTTCTTCGGCAATAAGCTGCGGCGCGGCATCAACCGGCGCGGCAATCACTTCTGGATGGGTGGTTTCGACGTCCACAGCGTGAGGTGCTTCAGTTTCAACAACCTGTGGTTCAACCACGTTTGCCGCTTCCGTTACAACCTCTTCTACCGCTGCTGCTGGTGCTGGTGCAATCACCTCTTCGGTCACTGCCTGTTCTTCAACAGCCTGTTCCGGGCGAGCAACAGGGTAGCGGATCCAGACTTTACCGGATGCCATTTCAGGTGACGCGCACGCCACGGTCATTGGCATTGGGGACTGCGTTGGGTAACGCTCGTCACGGTAGCGACGACGACGCTGACCGCTCACGCGCAGATGACGCGGAGAACGGCGCGAGCGACGCGGCATACCCGCGTTGTCACGGTTTTCACCGTTTTCATCCTGCTCTACCTGATTTTCCACGACGGCCGGGAGGTCAACTTTCGCAACCTGCGTGCCCGTTGTGGTTTCTGTCACTTCGGCTGCGACAGCTGCGGTTTCTTCTGCCTGAACAGCACCGACGCGCACTTTCTGAGACAGCTGGCGCTGCTTACGACGTGGCATAACCTGAGTACGTTCTTCCTGCTCGGTCTCCTGCTGCTCAGCAGGCTCTTCGCGATTCAGGTTTTTAACGTCCTGCTGCGCCTGGCGTTTTTCGTCGTTACGGCGACGGTTACGCTCACGGCGAGGCTGCTGCTCGTCGCGCTGTTTGCTCTTCTCGGACTCATCGCCCGCCTGCTGGCGAATTTCACGATCTTCAACGTTCTGCTGTTGTTTCTCGCGACGATTGCGACGGTTGTCTTCGCGTTGCTCACGGCCTTCATTGTTGTCCGAACGGTTGTCACGACGCTCGTTACGGTCGCTGCGGTCATTACGATCGCGGCGGTTGTTCTGACGCTTACGACGGTCCTGCTGACGCTCAGGTTTAGCCGCTTTAGGTTCTTCTTTCGGCTGCTCTGGCTGAACTTCTTCACCTGCGAACATTTTCTTCAGCGCGCCAAAGAAACGGCTCAGCAGACCCGGTTGTGCTGGCTCGGCTTTTGCCGCCACTGCCGGTTTTTGTGCCGCAGGTTTAGCCGCTGGTTTTTCCAGGGCACTTTCTGGCGGAGCTTCCGGCATGATGAAGGTCGCTAATGCAGGCTGCTCTGGCAGTTTACGCTCGGCTGGCTCTTCATCAGATGGCAGCGCCATCTCTTCTTCATGCAGCTTCGGCAGCAGGTAGCTGAGTGTGCTGGTCTCTTCGCCTTTACGGACACGCAGCACGTGATAGTGCGGCGTTTCCATCTGGTCGTTTGGCACGATGATGCAGCGAACGCCGCCCTGGCGCGCTTCAATGGCACTCACCGCGGCACGTTTTTCGTTCAGCAGGTAGGAGGCAATTGGCACCGGAACAATGGCGTGAACCTCTTTGGTGTTCTCTTTCAGCGCTTCTTCTTCAATCAGACGCAGAATAGAGAGAGACAGAGATTCGTTATCACGAACGGTCCCGGTACCGGAGCAGCGCGGGCAAACGTGATGGCTGGATTCGCCCAGAGACGGGCTCAGGCGCTGGCGGGACATCTCCAGCAGGCCAAAGCGTGAAATATGGCTAATCTGGATACGCGCACGATCCTGGCGCACCGCTTCGCGCAGACGGTTTTCAACCGCACGCTGGTGACGAACAGGGGTCATGTCGATAAAGTCGATAACAATCAGACCACCCAGGTCGCGCAGGCGGAGCTGGCGGGCGATTTCATCAGCGGCTTCAAGGTTGGTGTTGAAGGCGGTCTCTTCGATATCGCCGCCGCGCGTCGCACGTGCGGAGTTGATGTCGATAGCGGTCAGCGCTTCTGTGGTATCGATAACGATAGAACCGCCGGATGGCAGACGGACTTCACGCTGGAAGGCGGACTCAATCTGGGATTCAATCTGATAGTGGCTGAACAGCGGGATTTCGCCGGTGTACAGTTTGATTTTGCTGGTGAAGTCCGGACGACCCAGTGCGGCGATGTGCTGGCGAGCCAGCTCAAGCACTTTCGGGTTGTCGATGAGAATTTCACCGATATCCTGACGCAGATAGTCGCGGAAGGCACGTACAATAACGTTACTTTCCTGGTGGATCAGGAACGGAGCAGGGCGGCTTTCTGCTGCTTTCTGGATAGCTTCCCAGTGCTTCAGACGGAAGCTTAAGTCCCACTGCAGCGCTTCGGCAGATTTGCCCACACCGGCGGTACGCACGATAAGACCCATGCCATCCGGCAGTTCAAGACTGGCCAGCGCTTCTTTCAGTTCGGTACGGTCATCGCCTTCGATACGGCGAGAGATACCACCCGCACGCGGGTTGTTTGGCATCAGCACCAGATAACTTCCCGCCAGGCTGATAAAGGTTGTCAGTGCGGCACCTTTGTTGCCGCGCTCTTCTTTATCAATCTGAACAATCACTTCCTGACCTTCACGCAGAACATCTTTGATATTCGGACGGCCATGAGCGTTGTAGTTAGCAGGGAAATATTCGCGGGCGATCTCTTTCAGAGGGAGGAAACCATGACGCTCAGCACCGTAATCGACAAATGCAGCCTCAAGGCTTGGTTCAATGCGGGTGATTTTACCTTTGTAAATGTTCGCTTTTTTCTGTTCGTGTCCAGGACTTTCGATATCCAGATCGTACAGGCGCTGCCCATCCACAAGGGCGACACGCAACTCTTCTTGCTGAGTTGCGTTGATTAACATTCTTTTCATCGTAACTTACTCGTTATTCTTACATTGACGACAAAGCTGCGGGCAAGGTGACGCTTTCCGGGGTATGAACCGATGGCCTCGTGTCTATTCACGTCGCCAACCTCACGGTTGTCGCTCGCTTAAGAGGCGCAGAGTGTCGGTTGCCTGTGTTTCATACGGAAACACAGCGCAATTATCAGGGGAATTGCCTGGGTAGAACTCTCCAGAGAACAATCCTTATACCGGGAAGTACTGCAACCCGCAGCCCGCTAACTGCCTGAAAGATCAATACGTCTTACGCCATTGCTGCGTGGATGATCGGTCAGACAAAATTGGTCATTCCGTCGACATCCTTACAAAACCCGGATTTAACGCGGAAAACGGCTTCATTATTCCACTGCTCGCCGGGTTATAGCAAGATGACTTTTACCAATTATCACCCGGTTACTCACAGTTTCTTCACTTCAGTATGGTGATTGGTTTAATAACCACCAAATCGATTGCGCGAAACCGGGGCAGGCCGGATAAAAGTAAATATAAGCATAGAAAAATGAGTGGCGCTAATGCCTGACGATATTTAGAATCGCCAACCATGAAAACAGAGACTCCAGCCGTAAAAATGGTTGCTATCGCCGATGATGAAGCGGGGCAACGTATCGATAACTTTTTGCGCACCCAGCTGAAAGGGGTACCAAAAAGCATGATTTACCGCATCCTGCGTAAGGGCGAGGTGCGGGTTAACAAAAAACGCGTGAAACCTGAGTATAAGCTCGAAGCCGGTGACGAAGTGCGTATCCCGCCGGTGCGTGTTGCCGAACGTGAAGAAGAGGTCGTGTCGCCTAAGCTGCAGAAGGTGGCCGCCCTGAGTGATGTGATCCTGTATGAAGATGATCATATCCTGGTGCTGAATAAACCGTCGGGTACGGCGGTACACGGCGGCAGCGGTCTCAGCTTCGGCGTGATTGAAGGGCTGCGCGCGCTGCGCCCGGAAGCCCGTTTCCTCGAACTGGTTCACCGTCTCGATCGTGACACCTCTGGCGTGCTGCTGGTCGCCAAAAAACGTTCAGCCCTGCGCTCGTTGCACGAGCAGTTGCGCGAAAAAGGGATGCAGAAAGATTATCTGGCGCTGGTGCGTGGTCAGTGGCAGTCCCACGTGAAAGTGGTGCAGGCCCCGCTGTTGAAAAATATTTTGCAAAGCGGTGAGCGAATTGTTCGCGTCAGCCAGGAAGGTAAACCGTCTGAGACGCGCTTTAAAGTAGAAGAGCGCTATGAGTTTGCCACCCTGGTGCGCTGTAGCCCGGTGACGGGCCGAACCCATCAGATTCGCGTGCATACCCAGTTTGCGGGCCATCCGATTGCGTTTGACGATCGCTATGGCGACAGGGAATTTGATAAGCAACTGGCGGGGACGGGGCTGTCGCGTCTGTTCCTGCATGCGGCAGCGCTGAAGTTTACCCATCCAAATACCGGCGAGACTATACGTATTGAAGCGCCGCTGGATGAGCAGTTGAAACGCTGCCTGAAAGTTCTGCGCGGCTAAGGTAAAAGTTAAACGGCAACGGAATTGCCGTTTTTAATGTTTGCCCCCTCTCCCTGTGGGAGAGGGCCGGGGTGAGGGCATCAGGCCGCAACGGTCACGCCGTCAGCGGATTACACGCTTCGCGTCTTAACATCTGGCACAGCGCAATCAGCGGTAAGCCCACCAGCGTGTTCGGATCACGCCCCTCCAGCTTTTCGAAGAGCGCAATCCCAAGACCTTCACTTTTAAAACTGCCGGCGCAGTTGAGAGGCCGTTCACGACGCACATAATCAGTGATTTCTTGCTCGCTCAGGTGTCGGAAGTGAACATCAAACGGTTCGCATTCGGTCTGCAGGTGGCCCACGGCGGAGTTGTAGAGCGCGAGGCCGGTATAAAAGGTAACAATATTGCCGCGCGCCTGCATAAGCTGTTTACAGGCATTCTCTTCGGTGTGTGGCTTACCGGTGATGACACCATCCAGCACGCAAACCTGATCGGAGCCTATAATCAAATGCGAAGGGTATTGTGCGGCAAGCGATTGTGCTTTCTCTTTCGCCAGACGCGTTACTAAATGACGCGGCGACTCGCCAGGTTGTGGCGTCTCGTCAACGTCCGGCGCGGCACACACAAACGGGATCCCGAGCTTTTCCAGCAACATTCGGCGGTAGGGAGAAGTGGAAGCGAGAACGAGATTTGGCATATTTTTATCACCAGATATAGCGTATCGATGCCTGCCATTTTAAACTACAGGCCGCAATGTGTGCGAATAATTGGCAAAAGGCAGCCCTGGTTGCCTTTTTCTTTGACTATATGACGTTACAAAGTTAATATGCGCGCCCTATGCAAAAGGTAAAATTACCCCTGACTCTTGATCCGGTTCGTACGGCTCAAAAACGCCTCGATTACGAAGGTATCTATACTTCCGATCAGGCTGAGCGTATTGCCGAATCCGTAGTCAGTGTGGACAGTGATGTGGAATGCTCCATGTCGTTCGCTATCGATAACCAGCGCCTTGCCGTTTTAACCGGTGATGCAAAGGTGACGGTAACGCTCGAATGTCAGCGTTGCGGGAAACCGTTCACACAGCACGTTCACACAACGTATTGTTTCAGTCCGGTTCGTTCTGACGAACAGGCTGAGGCACTCCCGGAAGCGTATGAGCCGATTGAGGTTAACGAATTCGGTGAAATCGATCTTCTGGCTCTGGTTGAAGATGAAATCATCCTCACCTTGCCAGTGGTTCCGGTGCATGATTCTGAACACTGTGAAGTGTCCGAGGCGGACATGGTCTTTGGGGAACTGCCTGATGAAGCGCAAAAACCAAACCCATTTGCCGTATTAGCCAGCTTAAAGCGTAAGTAATTGAGGAGTAAGGTCCATGGCCGTACAACAGAATAAACCAACCCGTTCCAAACGTGGCATGCGTCGTTCCCATGACGCGCTGACTGCAGTTACCAGCCTGTCTGTAGACAAGACTTCTGGTGAGAAACACCTGCGTCACCACATCACTGCTGACGGTTTCTACCGCGGCCGCAAGGTTATCACTAAGTAATCACGCGTTTGCGTGATTAGGCTTAGTGAGGAACTCCCCGTGCAAACGGGGAATTTACCGAACCAGGCTGCGACGATACCTTGACACGTCTAACCCTGGCGTTAGATGTCATGGGAGGAGATTTTGGGCCTTCCGTGACAGTGCCTGCAGCATTGCAGGCACTGAATTCTAATTCGCAACTCACACTTCTTTTAGTCGGCAATCCCGACACAATCACGCCATTACTTGCAAAAGCTGACTTCGAACAACGTTCACGTCTGCAGATTATTCCTGCGCAGTCAGTTATTGCCAGTGATGCCCGGCCATCGCAGGCGATTCGCAATAGCCGTGGCAGCTCTATGCGAATGGCGCTGGAGCTGGTAAAAGAAGGACGTGCGCAGGCCTGCGTCAGCGCGGGGAATACCGGCGCGCTGATGGGGCTGTCGAAATTACTGCTCAAGCCTATTGAGGGCATTGAGCGTCCGGCGCTGGTGACGGTACTCCCGCATCAGCAAAAGGGCAAAACGGTGGTGCTCGATCTGGGCGCTAACGTCGATTGTGATAGTACAATGCTGGCTCAGTTTGCCGTGATGGGGTCGGTGCTGGCAGAAGAAGTGGTCGGGATCAAGACTCCCCGTGTTGCGTTACTGAACATAGGTGAAGAAGAGACCAAAGGCCTGGACAGCATTCGCGAGGCTGCCGAATTGCTTAAACAGGTTCCCTCCATCAACTATATTGGTTATCTCGAAGCCAATGAGTTGCTGACGGGGAAAACGGATGTTCTGGTGTGTGATGGCTTCACTGGAAACGTGACGTTGAAGACCATGGAAGGGGTTGTGCGAATGTTCCTTTCTCTCCTCAAATCGCAGGGAGAAGGTAAAAAAAGCGCCTGGTGGCTGATTTTATTAAAGCGTTGGTTACAAAAAAGCCTGACGCGGCGATTCAGTCACCTCAACCCCGACCAGTATAATGGCGCCTGTCTGTTAGGATTGCGCGGCATTGTGATCAAGAGTCACGGTGCCGCCAATCAGCGAGCATTTACTGTCGCCATTGAACAGGCAGTGCAGGCGGTGCAGCGACAAGTCCCTCAGCGGATTGCCGCTCGCCTGGAATCTGTATTAGCTAAAAGTGACTGAGCGTACATGTATACGAAGATTATTGGTACCGGCAGCTATCTGCCAACACAAGTGCGAACCAACGCCGATCTGGAAAAAATGGTAGATACGTCTGACGAGTGGATTGTCACGCGCACAGGTATCCGTGAACGTCGTATCGCCGCGCCAGACGAAACCGTGTCCACCATGGGTTATGAAGCCGCACAGCGTGCTATCGAGATGGCGGGCATCGATAAAGATCAGATTGGTTTGATCGTGGTTGCCACGACATCGGCCACGCATGCTTTCCCAAGCGCAGCGTGCCAGGTGCAGAATATGCTCGGTATTAAAGGCTGCCCGGCGTTTGACGTTGCCGCAGCGTGCGCGGGTTTCACCTACGCATTGAGCGTTGCCGATCAGTATGTAAAATCCGGCGCGGTGAAGTATGCGCTGGTGATCGGTGCTGACGTGCTAGCGCGTACCTGCGATCCAACCGATCGCGGAACGATCATTATTTTTGGCGATGGTGCGGGTGCCGTACTGCTGGGTCAGTCTGAAGAGCCGGGCATCATCTCCACGCATCTGCATGCTGACGGTAGCTATGGCGAACTGTTAACGCTGCCTAATGCCGACCGTGTGAATCCGGACAGCTCTATCTACCTGACCATGGCAGGTAACGAAGTGTTTAAGGTCGCGGTGACGGAACTGGCCCACATTGTTGATGAAACGCTGGAGGCGAATGGCCTTGAGCGCACCGCACTCGACTGGCTGGTGCCGCATCAGGCGAACCTGCGTATTATCAGTGCAACCGCGAAAAAGCTGGGCATGTCGATGGATAACGTTGTGGTGACGCTCGATCGCCACGGCAATACCTCTGCGGCGTCAGTACCGTGCGCCTTTGATGAAGCGGTACGTGACGGACGAATCAAACGGGGCCAGTTGGTCTTGCTTGAAGCCTTCGGTGGCGGGTTCACCTGGGGTTCCGCGCTGGTTCGTTTCTAGGATAAGGATTAAAAGATGACGCAATTTGCTTTTGTGTTTCCGGGGCAGGGCTCTCAAACCGTTGGGATGTTGTCTGAAATGGCAGCAAACTATCCGGTAATCGAAGAGACTTTCCGTGAAGCTTCCGATGCGCTGGGTTATGATTTATGGGCGCTGACCCAACAAGGTCCGGCCGAAGAGCTGAACAAAACCTGGCAGACTCAGCCAGCACTGCTTACCGCTTCCGTTGCGCTGTGGCGCGTCTGGCAGCAGAAGGGCGGCAAAGCGCCAGCCCTGCTCGCGGGCCATAGCCTGGGTGAATACTCTGCACTGGTCTGTGCCGGTGTGATCGCCTTTGCTGACGCAGTACGCCTGGTAGAACTGCGTGGTAAATTCATGCAGGAAGCGGTGCCAGAAGGCACGGGCGGCATGTCTGCTATTATCGGTCTCGACGATGCTTCCATCGCAACAGCGTGTGAAGAATCAGCAGAAGGTCAGGTGGTTTCACCGGTTAACTTCAACTCGCCAGGCCAGGTGGTTATCGCGGGTCATAAAGAAGCGGTTGAACGTGCAGGTGCAGCCTGTAAAGCCGCGGGCGCGAAACGTGCGCTGCCGCTGCCAGTGAGTGTTCCGTCCCACTGTGCGCTGATGAAACCTGCTGCTGACAAGCTGGCGGTTGAACTGGAAAAAATTACCTTTAACGCACCGACGATTTCCGTTGTGAACAACGTCGATGTGAAATGTGAAACCACGCCGGAGGCTATCCGTGACGCGCTGGTTCGCCAGCTCTATAGCCCGGTACAGTGGACCAAAACCGTTGAGTTTATGGCCTCTCAGGGCGTTGAGCACCTGTACGAAGTCGGCCCAGGGAAAGTCCTGACTGGTTTGACAAAACGTATTGTTGACACCCTGACTGCCTCGGCGATTAACGAGCCGGAAGCCATTGAAGCGGCACTCTCGCAATAAAAGAGGAATACCATGAGTTTTGAAGGAAAAATTGCCCTGGTCACTGGCGCAAGCCGCGGTATCGGGCGTGCAATTGCTGAAACACTGGCCGCGCGCGGCGCGAAAGTGATTGGTACAGCAACCAGCGAGAATGGCGCGAAGGCCATCAGCGACTATCTGGGTGCGAACGGTAAAGGTCTGGTACTGAATGTGACCGAACCTGCATCTATCGAATCTGTTCTGGAAAATATTCGCGCAGAGTTTGGCGAAGTGGATATTCTGGTCAATAATGCCGGGATCACTCGCGATAACCTGTTGATGCGAATGAAAGACGACGAGTGGAACGATATTATCGAAACCAACCTGTCATCTGTATTCCGTCTGTCAAAAGCGGTAATGCGCGCTATGATGAAAAAGCGTCATGGTCGTATTATCACTGTCGGTTCTGTGGTTGGTACCATGGGAAATGCTGGTCAGGCTAACTACGCTGCGGCGAAAGCAGGTCTGATTGGTTTCAGTAAGTCGCTGGCGCGTGAAGTCGCGTCCCGCGGGATTACTGTAAACGTTGTTGCTCCGGGCTTTATTGAAACGGACATGACGCGTGCGCTGACTGATGAGCAGCGTGCGGGTACGCTGGCAGCTGTTCCTGCGGGCCGCTTAGGCGACCCTAAAGAAATTGCCAGCGCGGTTGCATTTTTAGCCTCTGACGAAGCGGGTTACATCACTGGTGAAACCCTCCACGTCAACGGCGGGATGTATATGGTTTAATCACGATCGAAAATATTTGCGTTATTGGGGGGATTGGCCTCAAAATAACGTAAAATCGTGGTAAGACCTGCCGGGATTTAGTTGCAAATTTTTCAACATTTTATACACTACGAAAACCATCGCGAAAGCGAGTTTTGATAGGAAATTTAAGAGTATGAGCACTATCGAAGAACGCGTTAAGAAAATTATCGGCGAACAGCTGGGCGTTAAGCAGGAAGAAGTTGTGAACTCCGCTTCCTTCGTTGAAGACCTGGGCGCAGATTCTCTTGACACCGTTGAGCTGGTAATGGCTCTGGAAGAAGAGTTTGATACTGAGATTCCGGACGAAGAAGCTGAGAAGATCACCACCGTTCAGGCTGCCATTGATTACATCAACGGCCACCAGGCGTAAGTGAACATCTCCAGGCGGTCATTCGACCGCCTGAGTTTTATCTTTTTTAGTCCCACGAATCTCTTTTTTTATCCCTCCCTGGAGGACAAACGTGTCTAAGCGTCGTGTAGTTGTGACCGGACTTGGCATGTTGTCTCCTGTCGGCAATACCGTAGAGTCCACCTGGAAAGCTCTCCTTGCCGGTCAGAGCGGCATCAGCCTAATCGACCATTTCGATACTAGCGCCTATGCAACGAAATTTGCTGGCTTAGTAAAGGATTTTAACTGTGAAGAGATCATCTCGCGCAAAGAACAGCGCAAGATGGATGCCTTCATTCAATATGGAATTGTCGCTGGCGTTCAGGCCATGCAGGATTCTGGCCTTGAAATTACGGAAGAGAACGCAACCCGTATCGGTGCCGCTATTGGCTCCGGGATTGGCGGTCTTGGTCTGATCGAGGAAAACCATTCATCTCTCATGAATGGCGGACCGCGTAAAATCAGCCCGTTCTTCGTTCCGTCCACGATTGTTAATATGGTGGCGGGTCACCTGACCATCATGTTCGGTCTGCGTGGGCCAAGCATTTCTATCGCGACCGCATGTACCTCTGGCGTGCATAACATCGGCCAGGCCGCGCGTATGATTGCGTACGGCGATGCAGATGCTATGGTGGCGGGCGGTGCTGAAAAAGCCAGTACCCCGCTTGGCGTGGGTGGCTTTGGTGCTGCGCGCGCGCTGTCTACCCGCAACGATAATCCTCAGGCGGCAAGCCGTCCTTGGGACAAAGACCGTGACGGTTTCGTGCTGGGCGATGGTGCAGGTATGCTCGTTCTGGAAGAGTACGAACATGCGAAAAAACGTGGCGCGAAAATTTATGCTGAAGTCGTTGGCTTTGGTATGAGCAGCGATGCCTATCACATGACGTCACCGCCAGAAAATGGTGCGGGCGCCGCGCTGGCCATGGAAAACGCGATTCGCGATGCGGGTATTACCCCAGCGCAAATCGGCTACGTTAACGCACACGGTACCTCTACCCCTGCGGGCGATAAAGCAGAAGCTCAGGCTGTTAAGTCTATCTTCGGTGAATCTGCCAGCCGCGTACTGGTCAGCTCCACAAAATCCATGACCGGTCACCTGTTGGGTGCAGCGGGAGCAGTAGAGTCTATTTACTCTATTCTTGCGCTGCGCGACCAGGCTGTTCCGCCAACCATCAACCTGGATAACCCGGATGAAGGTTGCGATCTGGACTTCGTTCCTCACGAAGCGCGCCAGGTGAGTGGAATGGAGTACACCCTGTGTAACTCCTTCGGCTTTGGCGGTACTAACGGTTCTCTGATCTTCAAAAAGATCTGAGTCTACGTACCCTATGGCTGTGAAAAAAGGTCCGCTTGTCGGGCCTTTTTTATTCAGGCTAATCTTCTTGTCGGCTGCACGACATCCTGCCAGACTAAACGCCCACGCATAAGGAGCCACCATGTTTTTAATCAATGGCCTTGAGCAAGAATCTCTGCCTGCAAGCGACAGGGCGACTCAGTTTGGTGATGGCTGCTTTACCACGGCGCGCATTGCGGATGGCGACGTGTGTCTGCTGGATGCGCATATACGTCGTCTGCAAACGGCCTGCAAAACGTTACTGATCCCCTTTACGCAATGGGACACGTTGCGCCAGGAAATGCGCCAGCTTGCGTCCGGAAAGCCCAGTGGGGTACTCAAGGTCATTATCAGCCGCGGCAGCGGTGGACGGGGTTATAGCGGTGTCAGTTGCCAACATCCCACCCGGATCCTGTCGGTTTCTGCGTATCCTGCCCAGTATCCGCGCTGGCGTGAAGAGGGCGTTACCCTGACGCTCAGCCCGGTACGTCTGGGAAGAAACCCCATGCTTGCCGGGATAAAACATCTCAATCGTCTTGAGCAGGTGCTAATCCGTACTCATCTTGAGCAGACGGCAGCCGATGAAGCGCTGGTTCTTGACAGCGAAGGGTTCATTACGGAATGCTGTGCGGCTAATTTATTCTGGAGGCAGGGCAACACTGTTTTCACGCCTTCGCTGGAACAGGCGGGAGTCAACGGTATTATGCGTCAGTTTTGTTTGCAGCAGCTGGCACGCTCTGACTTTCACGTTGTCGAAGTTAACGCACGCGAAGAGGCGTTGCAGGCAGCAGATGAAATCGTTATTTGCAACGCGCTGATGCCGGTCATACCTGTCCGCGCTTATGGTCAAATTTGCTTGCCATCGCGCGAGCTGTTCTCTTTTTTAGCCCCGATATGTGAGCAAACCAGATAGTCATGAAGAAAATGTTGCGCTTTGTCCTCCTTCTAATCGTTGCGCTGGGTATCGCTGGCGGCGCGGGAATGTGGAAAGTTCGCCAGCTGGCGGACAGTAAGATCCTGATTAAGGACGAAACGATCTTTACCCTGAAAGCGGGAACCGGGCGACTGGCGCTCGGTGAACAGCTTTATGGCGATAAAATCATTAATCGTCCACGCGTGTTCCAGTGGTTATTGCGTGTGGAACCTGAGCTGTCTCATTTTAAAGCTGGCACCTATCGTTTCACGCCCGGGATGACCGTCAGAGAGATGCTGCAGTTGCTGGAAAGCGGCAAAGAAGCGCAGTTCCCGCTGCGGTTTGTTGAAGGGATGCGCCTTAGCGATTACCTCAAACAGCTGCGTGATGCGCCGTATATTAAACACACGCTGAAAGACGACAGTTACCAGACGGTTGCCGCGGTACTTGAATTTGAACATCCCGAGTGGGTTGAAGGCTGGTTCTGGCCGGACACCTGGATGTATACAGCCGGAACAACCGATGTGGCGATCCTGAAGCGTGCGCACAAAAAAATGGTCGCGGCGGTGGAGTCTGCGTGGGAAGGGCGCGCCGATGGCCTGCCGTATAAAGATCAAAACCAGTTTGTCACCATGGCCTCAATTATTGAGAAAGAGACCGCGGTGGCTTCAGAGCGCGACCAGGTGGCGTCGGTCTTTATCAACCGACTGCGCATTGGCATGCGTCTGCAAACTGACCCTACTGTGATTTACGGAATGGGTGAGAGCTACAGCGGCAAGATTTCACGAAAAGATCTGGAGACGCCGACGGCGTATAATACCTACGTTATTAGCGGCCTGCCGCCAGGCCCGATTGCCACGCCGAGCGAAGCCTCGCTTAAGGCGGCCGCGCATCCGGCAAAAACACCGTATCTCTACTTTGTGGCTGATGGAAAAGGGGGGCATACCTTTAACACCAACCTTGCCAGCCATAATCGCTCCGTTCAGGATTATCTGAAGGCACTTAAGGAAAAAAATGCGCAGTAAATACATTGTCATTGAGGGACTCGAAGGAGCCGGTAAAACCACAGCCCGCAACGTGGTAATCGAAACGCTGAAAACGCTCGGCGTTGCGGACATGGTGTTTACCCGTGAACCCGGCGGTACGCAGCTGGCTGAAAAGCTGCGCAGCCTGGTGCTGGATATCAAATCCGTGGGCGATGAAGTTATCACTGACAAAGCCGAAGTGCTGATGTTCTATGCCGCTCGCGTGCAGCTGGTGGAGACGGTCATCAAACCGGCTCTGGCCGCTGGCAAGTGGGTCATTGGCGACCGTCACGATCTGTCGACTCAGGCGTATCAGGGTGGGGGACGCGGAATTGACCAGACAATGCTGGCAACGTTGCGTGATGCAGTATTAGGGGATTTCCGCCCCGATCTGACGCTGTATCTGGATGTAACGCCGGAAGTGGGCCTGAAGCGCGCGCGCGCGCGCGGCGAGCTGGATCGCATTGAGCAAGAGTCGCTCGACTTCTTTAATCGCACCCGCGCGCGTTATCTTGAACTCGCCAGTCAGGACAGTTCCATTCGCACCATTGATGCGACGCAGTCCCTGGAAGAGGTGACCCGTTCCATTGAGGAAACTGTCAAACACTGGCTACAGGAGCAACAGGCATGAAATGGTACCCATGGTTGCGCCCGCACTTTGAACAGCTGATCGCCAGCTATCAGGCCGGACGGGGGCATCATGCGTTACTGATTCAGGCATTGCCGGGCATGGGTGAAGATGCATTGATCTACGCCATCACCCGTTTTCTGATGTGCCAGCAGCCAGAAGGTCACAAAAGCTGCGGTAAATGCCGCGGCTGCCAGCTGATGCAGGCGGGCACGCATCCTGACTATTACACGCTGGAGCCTGAGAAGGGCAAAAGTGCGCTCGGTATCGATGCCGTGCGTGAAGTCAGTGAAAAATTATACGAGCACGCACGACTGGGTGGCGCAAAAGTCGTCTGGCTGAAAGACGCGGCGTTGCTTACCGAGGCGGCGGCAAACGCGCTGCTTAAGACGCTGGAGGAGCCACCGGAAAAAACGTGGTTCTTCCTGTCATGCCGCGATCCGGGTCGATTACTGGCGACGTTACGCAGTCGGTGTCGGCTTCATCACCTTGCGACTCCCCAGGAATCGTGGGCGCTGAGCTGGCTGGAGCGTGAGGTGACAACGTCACAGGATAGCGCGTTGTCCGCATTGCGCCTCAGCAGCGGCGCACCTGCCGCGGCGCTGGCTCTGCTGCAGGCGGACGTCTGGTCGCAACGAGAAGCGCTTTGCCGCGCCGTTGCCTCTGCGCTGGAGAGCGGTGACTGGTTGAGCGTACTGCCTGCACTTAACAGCGATCAGGCTGCCGAGCGTCTGCACTGGCTGGCTGCCTTACTTCTGGATGCCCTCAAGATCCAGCAGGGGGCCACGCTGCTGACCAATCCCGATGTCTGGCCACTGGTAAACACGCTGGCGAATCGTCTGCCAGGCGCCACGTTGCGTGCGATCCTGCACGATACTTGCCAGAGCCGCGAACAACTTTTAACGGTAACCGGTCTTAATCGCGAGCTTGTACTGACCGACCAGTTACTGCGTATCGAACATTACCTGCAACCAGGCGTTACTCCGCCTGTTTCCCATCTCTGAGAGAGACATTATGTTTTTAGTCGACTCACACTGCCATCTCGATGGCCTGGATTATCAATCCCTGCATAAAGACGTGGACGACGTGCTGGCTAAAGCCGCCGCCCGCGATGTGAAATTTTGCCTTGCGGTGGCTACCACGCTGCCGGGTTATCGCACCATGCGTGAGCTGGTGGGCGTTCGCCCTAATGTTGTCTTTTCCTGTGGCGTGCATCCGCTCAATCAGGATGAAGCATACGACGTCGAGGAGTTACGTCGTCTGGCGGCCGAAGAGGGCGTGGTAGCGATGGGGGAAACCGGGCTGGACTATTACTACACGCCGGAGACCATGGCGCGTCAGCAGGAGTCCTTCCGCCATCACATTCGCATTGGCCGTGAGCTTAACAAACCGGTTATCGTTCATACCCGCGATGCCCGCGCCGATACCCTGGCGATCCTCAGGGAAGAAAACGTGACGGATTGCGGTGGCGTACTACACTGTTTCACAGAAGACAGAGAAACGGCGGGAAAACTGCTTGATTTAGGGTTTTATATCTCGTTTTCCGGGATCGTGACGTTCCGTAACGCTGAGCAGCTTCGCGATGCTGCGCGTTATGTTCCGCTCGATCGTATTCTGGTGGAAACAGACTCTCCTTATCTGGCTCCGGTACCGCATCGCGGTAAAGAAAACCAGCCAGCAATGACGAGAGACGTGGCTGAATACATGGCCGTTCTGAAGGGCGTCAGTATCGAAGAGCTGGCCCGCGTCACCACGGAAAACTTCTCTACACTGTTCCATATTGACCCCGCCCGCCTGCAATCTGTTTGATACACCTGTTTTTTTTAGGCTCGTAATTAATAGTTAAAACGAGTAAAGTTCACCGCCTCATTTGGGGCGGTGATGGTGTTTTTAGACACATCCAGAAATGCTTTTTGTAAATAACTGAAAGTTTTTCGACCGTCTTAAGCTGAAACGTGATAGCCGTCAAACAAACTCAGAGGGAATTATTTTACTCTGTGTAATAAATAAAGGGCGCTTAGATGTCCTGTCCACGGCACGGTACTCCCCCCGGGCCAATGCGTGAAAGCGTAAAAAAAGCACAAATACTCAGGAGCACTCTCAATTATGTTTAAGAATGCATTTGCTAACCTGCAAAAGGTCGGTAAATCGCTGATGCTGCCAGTATCCGTACTGCCTA
Organism: Enterobacter sp. 50793107; assembly: GCF_001463365.1. NCBI lineage: Bacteria > Pseudomonadati > Pseudomonadota > Gammaproteobacteria > Enterobacterales > Enterobacteriaceae > Enterobacter > Enterobacter sp. 50793107. Next base: position 39,851 of record NZ_LNII01000177.1, read on the forward strand.
TCGCAGGTATCCTGCTGGGTGTCGGTTCTGCAAACTTCAGCTGGCTGCCAGCCGTAGTGTCCCACGTAATGGCCGAAGCAGGCGGTTCTGTCTTTGCTAACATGCCGCTGATCTTCGCTATCGGTGTTGCTCTGGGCTTCACCAATAACGACGGCGTTTCTGCGCTGGCTTCTGTGGTTGCCTACGGCATCATGGTGAAAACCATGGCTGTGGTTGCACCGCTGGTTCTGCATTTACCTGCTGAAGAGATCGCAGCGAAACACCTGGCGGATACCGGTGTTCTGGGCGGTATCATCTCCGGTGCGATTGCAGCGTACATGTTTAACCGCTTCTATCGCATCAAGCTGCCTGAGTATCTGGGCTTCTTCGCGGGCAAGCGTTTCGTTCCGATCATCTCTGGTCTGGCAGCGATTTTCACGGGTGTGATCCTGTCCTTCATCTGGCCACCAATCGGTACGGCAATCCAGACCTTCTCTCAGTGGGCTGCTTATCAGAACCCGGTTGTGGCGTTCGGTATCTACGGCTTCATCGAGCGTTGCCTGGTGCCATTTGGTCTGCACCACATCTGGAACGTTCCATTCCAGATGCAGATTGGTGAATTCACCAACGCAGCGGGTCAGGTATTCCACGGTGATATCCCACGTTACATGGCGGGTGACCCAACTGCAGGTAAACTGTCTGGTGGCTTCCTGTTCAAAATGTATGGTCTGCCAGCCGCGGCAATTGCAATCTGGCACTCTGCTAAACCAGAGAACCGTGCAAAAGTGGGCGGTATCATGATCTCCGCAGCGCTGACCTCGTTCCTGACCGGTATCACCGAGCCGATCGAGTTCTCCTTCATGTTCGTTGCGCCGATCCTGTACGTTATCCACGCGATTCTGGCGGGTCTGGCGTTCCCAATCTGTATCCTGCTGGGTATGCGTGACGGTACGTCCTTCTCACACGGCCTGATCGACTTCATCGTTCTGTCCGGTAACAGCAGCAAACTGTGGCTGTTCCCAATCGTGGGTGCGTGCTACGCCGTTGTTTACTACACCATCTTCCGCGTGCTGATCAAAGCACTGGACCTGAAAACGCCAGGTCGTGAAGATGCATCAGAAGACAACAAAGCAGGCGCGACCAGCGAAATGGCTCCGGCACTGGTTGCAGCATTCGGCGGTAAAGAGAACATCACTAACCTGGACGCGTGTATCACTCGTCTGCGTGTGAGCGTTGCCGATGTTGCGAAAGTAGACCAGCCGGGTCTGAAAAAACTGGGCGCAGCGGGTGTGGTTGTTGCAGGTTCTGGTGTTCAGGCTATCTTCGGTACCAAATCCGATAACCTGAAAACCGAAATGGATGAATACATCCGCAACAGCTAAGCTGTGACCTGGGGAGACTAAGGCAGCCGAATGGCTGCCTTTTTTATGCCTGCAGTTTTGTTATGCCGGGTAGCGGCTGAACACTCAGAAGTCGTAGCTCGCGCTTACAGAGACGTTCAGCGGCGCGCCATATACCACATAAGAGCCGACGTAGTCGTAATACTCTTTGTCGAACAGGTTGTTGATGTTAGCCTGGACAGCAAAATCTTTAGTAACCTGATACCGGCTGAACAGGTTAACCAGCGCGTAGCTGCCTTGTTCTGCCCGTGATCGGCCTGCCGGGCCGCCATCTACATCGTTCCAGACTTTATTCTGCCAGTTCACCCCGCCGCCCACTGCCAGTGCAGGTAGCATGGGCAGTTGATAACGGGTAAAGAGCTTCATTGTGGTACGAGGCTGATCGGAACTTACCGCGTTGCCGCGCTTGTCTTCAGCAATGTAGCGGGTTGCGCCGAAGGTCAGCTGCCAGTTATCGGTCAGGGCGCCGTTTAGCTCGAACTCGATCCCTTTACTGACGACCCCATCCAGAGATTCATAAATTGACTCGCCGCTGGGCATGTAGGTGTAGGTATTATTCGCCACATTATCCTGCTCAATGCGGAAGAGGGCGAGCGAGGTGGTCAGGCGCGTACTAAACCAGTCTGCTTTCACCCCGGCTTCATAGCTTTTCCCCGTTGTCGGGTCCAGGTAGCGGCCGCTGGCGTCACGTTTGTCCTGAGGCTGGAAGATGGAGGTATAACTGACGTAGGTTGACCAGTCTTCATTGATATCATAAACAAGGCCCGCATATGGCGTTACATCGTCCTTACTGCTTTCCAGGCGGGTGTCCGGGGAGCCCGCCGGGTTATAGCGAATGTTGTAATGGGTATAACGCGCACCGAGGATCAGAGATAGCGGATCGGCAAGCGAGAAGCGGGCTGAGGTATAGGCTGAAGACTGGCGGATATCATCCTGACTGTAAAGCTTCCAGGGGGTCCACTGCGGATCGGCGATATTCCCGTTCCAGTTTTTGAAGTTACCCACGTCAACCATGCCGTACAGCGCGTCCGGCATGGTGTTGTCATAGTGGTTACGCTGGCGGCTGAAGCTACCGCCAAACATCATCTCATGCTGGCGACCGAAAAGATCGAAACCGCCGCGCAGGAAGGCATCCACCGCATCCTGCTTACGTTCACCGCGGTTCCAGCCGCCATATCCGACCATACCCGCACCGGTCTCTTTATCCGGGTAGCCGGACATATACATCAGTTTGCTGTCAAAGTTGGTGTCGGCATGCATGCCGTTGATGTGGGCTTCCCAGCCGTTGTCGAAGCGTTGGGTGAGGTTGGCGAAAATACGGGTGTTGTCTTTATCTGAATAAGCCCAGTCTGGTGCAACGGTCTGGCTGCGGTTGTAATGGGTTTTGCTGCCATCGCTGTACCAGGTTGGCAGGCCGCCCCAGGTTGGGTTATCGGTATCGCTTTCCTGATATTCATAGCCCACAGACAGGGTGGTGCTGTCAGTCACGTCCGCATCGACCACGCCATAGAGGAACTTTTTGCGGTAGTGGTAGTTATCAACAAAACTGTCGTTGTCCTGATAACCCGTAATAAGACGACCGCGCACATTACCCGACTCTACCAGCGGAGCCTGCAGATCCAGCACGTAGCGTTGTTTGTCCCAGCTACCGTAACTGGCGGAGACATTGCCTTTAAATTCATTGCTGTCTGCATGCTTACGTACCATGTTGACGTAGGCGGCGGGATTTCCCGTGCCGGACATCAGGCCGGTTGCGCCGCGTACCACTTCAATACGATCGTAAATGGCGGTATCGGCGGCGGTGTCGCCAAAGTTCCATACTTCGCTGATGGAGGTTGGCAGGTCATCATACGCATAGTTACTGACAAAGAAGCCGCGCGAGTAAAATACCGTCCGGTCGCTGTCCTGTACCTGCGCGGTGACGCCGGTGGTGTTAGTTAACACCTGGCCGAGGGATTGCAGATTCTGATCTGCCATACGCTGCTGGCTAATGACGCTGACGGACTGCGGAATATCGCGGGGAACCAGTAACAGTTTCGTCCCCGTGGTGGTGGTCTTAACGCTGTAGTCCGTATCCTGACTGCCGGACGGGTCCTGTGCGTTATCAAAACCGCCCTCAACAACCACGGTATCTTCGGTCGCTGAGGCGGCGAAACTGACGGCTGGCATCAATGCCATAGCAATACAGGCAGCCAGCAACGAAGGCGTGACGGCTGGCTGCGGTTGCCCATCCCTGGTGTGATAAATGAAAGACATCATCAAACCCTTACTGAATGGTGAAAGGTGAGTGCGACAGTCCCGTGAGAATGGGCTGACGTCGTTTTCTATGTTAAAAATGCGCATGAAAATGCAAATGCGAAATATACGCATTGTGATTAGCACTGTAAACAGATGTGTCAAAAGGAAATGAAATTATGTTTCAGGTGGGGAAGCGTCGAGAGCGGTTACTCTTCAGTCAGCTGAAACGCTTTCAGGAAAGAAATCCGGGGAGAAGGTTGAAAGGACAGGAGAAAGTCGCTCATACTCTTCCATTGTGCCACACACTCATGCAGAGATTGTGTTAATAGCGGACGCACCACGCCAGATTAAACTACAAAGGAACAGGTCATGGCTGAAGAAACCATTTTCAGTAAAATTATCCGCCGCGAAATCCCTTCGGATATCGTTTATCAGGATGAGCTGGTGACGGCTTTCAGAGATATTTCTCCTCAGGCTCCGACTCATATCCTTATCATTCCAAATATTCTGATTCCCACCGTCAATGACGTAAAAGCCGAGCATGAAGTGGCGTTAGGCCGTATGCTGACGGTAGCCGCGAAAATCGCCGAGCAGGAGGGGATTGCTGAAGACGGTTACCGTTTGATCATGAACTGTAATCGCCATGGTGGTCAGGAAGTTTATCATATTCATATGCATCTTCTGGGTGGGCGTCCTCTGGGACCGATGCTGTCACATAAAGGTCTTTGACATGTTAAAAGGGCGTATTGCAGCGCTGGCAATGACATTGGTAATGGTGGGATGCAGCACGCGCCCGGCCATTCCCGTCAGTGATGAACAGACGCTGGTGATGGAGTCCTCGGTACTTGCCGCGGGCATCACCGCAGAACAACCTACGTTGACCATCAGTGAAATTAAATCTTCTGCGTCCTCTACGCTCTTTAACGAAAGACACGAACCGGTGACGGTGCACTACCGTTTCTTCTGGTATGACGTACGGGGTCTTGAAATGCACCCGCTGGAAGCGCCGCGCAGCGTGACCATTCCGGCAGGATCGTCGGTAACGCTCTATGGTAGCGCCAACTATCTGGGTGCGCATAAGGTGAGACTTTATCTTTATCTGTAAGAGGTGAACCTTGATTAAAAATATGAGCCGTTATGCGCTCGTGACAGCTTTTGCACTGTTCCTTGCAGGATGTGTGACGCGAACCGAACAGCCTGCGCCGGTGGACGAGGCAAAACCGGGTACGGAGCAGCCGACACAGCCAACGCAACCGCAGCCAACCGTGCCGTCTGTACCGACGATCCCGTCGCAGCCTGGCCCGATTGAACATCCGGACCAGACCTCCCAGCCAACGCCGCGCGTGCGTCATTATGACTGGAACGGTGCGATGCAGCCGATGGTGGGCAAAATGCTGCAGGCGCAGGGCGTGACGGCAGGCAGCGTACTGCTGGTGGATAGCGTAAATAACCGGACTAACGGTTCACTCAATGCCGGGGAAGCGACAGAAACCCTGCGCAATGCACTGGCCAATAACGGTAAATTTACGCTGGTTTCCGCACAGCAGCTGGCAGTAGCCAAACAGCAGCTTGGTCTGTCGCCACAGGACAGCCTCGGTACGCGCAGTAAGGCGATGGGGATTGCCCGTAACGTTGGTGCGCAGTATGTGCTGTACTCTAATGCCACCGGTAACGTGAATACGCCAGCCCTGCAGATGCAGCTGATGCTGGTCCAGACAGGCGAGATTATCTGGTCAGGTAAAGGTGCGGTTACGCAACTCTGACTGCACGCGTGAAGCGATCCTCACGCGTTATTTTCCGCAGTATCGTCTTATCGCGCCGCAGGCCCACTCCGGGCTTGGCGGCGCGAGTTGCATTCTGGAACAGGGCGAGCAGCGTCTGGTGTTGCGTCATCACCACGATCCCTTAGCCCCCGTTTCCCATTTTCGCCGTCAGTTTCGTGCCCTGAAGCGTCTACCGGCGGATCTCGTGCCAGCCCCGCGCTTTTTCAGACAGGGCTGGATGGCGGTAGAGTATCTGGAAGGGGAGATCCGGCATACGCTGCCCGACAGCGCAACGCTTGCGACGACGCTCTGTCAATTGCACCATCAGCCGTGTCTGGGGTGGCGAGTCACGCTGCTCCCTTTGCTTGAACAGTACTGGCAGCGAGCCTCACCGGACAGACGTACCCCACGGTGGCTTGCGCAGCTTAAACGGTTACGCACTGCGGGAGAGCCTCAGCCGCTTCGGCTGTCGCCATTGCACATGGATGTTCATGCCGGAAATATTGTGCATACGTCCACCGGCATCAGGCTTATCGACTGGGAGTATGCCGGTGATGGGGATGTGGCACTGGAGCTGGCGGCCGTCTGGGTGGAAGATGATAAAGCACGCCAAAGACTGATCGGCGATTACGCCCGCATTGCGCATCTGGACGCGGGACAGCTGGCGCGTCAGGTCAGACGCTGGCGACCCTGGGTCGTCATGCTGATGGCGGGCTGGTTTGAAATGCGTTTTCAGCAGTCCGGCGAGAAACAATTTATGGCGCTGGCAGATGATGCCTGGCGTCAGTTACACATTAAAGGATAAGAGAGGTTGCTGTGGGTCCAGTCATGTTGGATGTAGAAGGGTTTGAACTGGATGCGGAGGAGCGTGAAATTCTGGCGCACCCGCTGGTGGGGGGGCTCATCCTGTTTACCCGCAACTATCACGATCCGGCGCAGTTGCGTGAGCTGGTTCGCCAGATCCGCGCGGCGTCGCGTAATCATCTGGTCGTGGCCGTCGATCAGGAAGGCGGGCGCGTGCAGCGTTTCCGTGAGGGCTTCACCCGTCTGCCCGCGGCCCAGTCTTTCGCGGCGCTGCTCGGCACCGAAGAGGGCGGGAATCTGGCCCAGGAGGCCGGCTGGCTGATGGCCAGCGAGATGATTGCCATGGATATCGACATCAGTTTTGCCCCGGTGCTGGACGTAGGGCATATCAGTGCGGCAATTGGCGAGCGCTCTTACCATAGCGATCCCCGTATTGCGCTGGAGATGGCCACCCGCTTTATCGACGGCATGCACGATGCAGGAATGAAAACCACCGGTAAACACTTCCCGGGGCACGGCGCCGTGACGGCGGATTCGCATAAAGAGACTCCGCGTGATCCGCGCCCGGAGGCGGAAATTCGTGCCAAAGATATGTCGGTGTTCCGCTCGCTGATTAGCGATAACAAGCTGGATGCCATTATGCCTGCGCATGTGATTTACAGTGACGTCGACCCACGCCCGGCGAGCGGTTCTCCGCACTGGTTAAAAAACGTGCTGCGTCAGGAGCTCGGTTTCAACGGCGTGATCTTCTCCGACGATTTGTCGATGGAAGGGGCGGCGATCATGGGCAGCTACGCGGAGCGTGGGCAGGCGTCGCTCGACGCAGGTTGCGATATGATCCTCGTCTGCAATAATCGTAAAGGCGCAGTCAGCGTGCTGGATAACCTGTCGCCGATCAATGCAGAGCGTGTTACACATTTGTATCATAAAGGTTCATTTAGCCGTCAGGAGCTGATGGATTCGGCACGCTGGAAAGCGGTTAACGCCCGGCTTGAAGCACTGAATGAGCGCTGGCAGGCACATAAAGCCAGCCTGTAAATCCTCCCGGAAGGCGTAGCGTGGTGAGAAGACGATGATCATCTATTTACACGGTTTTGACTCAAACAGTCCTGGTAATCATGAGAAGGTACTGCAACTGCAGTTTATCGATCCGGATGTACGGCTGATCAGCTACAGCACGCGCCATCCGAAACATGACATGCAGCATCTGCTCAAAGAAGTGGACAAGATGCTGCAGCTCAACATCGACGATCGCCCGCTGATTTGCGGCGTGGGGCTGGGTGGCTACTGGGCGGAGCGGATTGGATTCCTGTGCGATATTCGCCAGGTGGTATTCAATCCTAACCTGTTCCCGAACGAGAACATGGAAGGCAAGATTGACCGCCCAGAAGAGTATGTCGATATTGCCACCAAGTGCGTCAGCAATTTCCGTGAAAAGAACCGCGACCGCTGTCTGGTGATCCTTTCGCGTAATGATGAGGCGCTCAACAGCCACCGTGCGGCTGAGCTGTTGCATCACTTCTATGAAATTGTCTGGGACGAAGAACAGACCCACAAGTTCAAGAACATCTCCCCGCATCTGCAGCGCATCAAAGCCTTCAAAACACTGGGCTAAGATACTGCATAAGATCTCCCGGGCCCGGCCGCGAAAGCGTGCCGGGCTTTCTTTTTCTGCAGAATTGTCTACTTTTAAGCCACCAAAACTTGATGCACATCAATTTTGGTATGACCAATGCGCCTGACGTGGTATTCTCAATGCACCTGAATGGTTTCAGTGCTGTAACCTGTTGTTAATTAAGGGTTATTTTTATAACTTTTAATTAACAATTGGTTAATAATTTGAGGGGGTCACGTTGACTACGCCATTGAAAAAGATAGTGATTGTAGGCGGTGGTGCTGGCGGGCTGGAGCTGGCGACACAGTTGGGTAAGAAGCTGGGTCGCGGCAAAAAAGCCAAAATCACGCTGGTGGATCGTAACCACAGCCACCTGTGGAAACCGTTGCTGCACGAAGTGGCGACCGGTTCACTGGATGAGGGCGTGGACGCGCTGAGCTATCTGGCGCACGCACGTAACCACCATTTCCAGTTCCAGCTGGGTTCCGTGGTGGATATCAACCGTGAGAACAAAACCATTACCCTGGCCGAGCTGCGTGACGAAAAAGGGGAGTTGCTGGTCCCGGAGCGCAAGCTTGCCTATGACACACTGGTGATGGCGCTGGGCAGTACCTCCAACGATTTCAACACCCCGGGTGTGAAAGAGCACTGCATTTTCCTGGATAACCCGCACCAGGCGCGTCGTTTCCACCAGGAAATGCTGAACCTGTTCCTGAAGTACACCAATAACATGGGTGCGAATGGCAAGGTGAATATCGCCATTGTAGGCGGTGGCGCAACGGGCGTTGAGCTCTCCGCTGAGCTGCACAATGCGGTAAAACAGCTGCACAGCTACGGGTATAAAGGGTTAACCAATGAAGCGCTGAACGTAACGCTGGTTGAGGCAGGTGAGCGTATTCTGCCTGCGCTGCCTCCACGTATTTCTGGCGCGGCGCATAACGAACTGACCAAACTGGGCGTACGTGTTCTCACCCAGACGATGGTGACCAGCGCAGACGAAGGTGGCCTGCACACCAAAGATGGCGAGTACATCAAAGCGGATCTGATGGTCTGGGCGGCGGGTATCAAAGCACCTGATTTCATGAAAGACATTGGCGGGCTGGAAACCAACCGTATTAATCAGCTGGTGACCGAGCCGACGCTGCAAACCACGCGCGATCCAGAGATTTTCGCGATTGGTGACTGTGCGTCATGCGCGCGTCCTGAAGGCGGTTTCGTGCCTCCTCGCGCCCAGGCAGCGCATCAGATGGCAAGCCTGGTGCTGCACAATATTCTGGCACAGCGCAAAGGCAAGCCAATGAAGGCCTACGTCTACAAAGACCACGGCTCTCTGGTTTCGCTGTCGAACTTCTCTACCGTAGGCAGCCTGATGGGGAACCTGATGCGCGGCTCGATGATGGTAGAAGGGCGCATCGCACGCTTTGTCTATATATCCCTGTACCGTATGCACCAGATTGCGCTGCACGGCTACTTCAAAACCGGGTTGATGATGCTGGTAGGACGAATCAACCGCGTAATCCGTCCACGTCTGAAGCTGCACTAATTTTTCTCTCCCTCCGGGCCCTCCGGAGGGATTTTTTAGCATATCATGCTGCTCATCACAGATTGAGTGCTTAAGAGTTCTCCTAAACGCCCTGTCACTCTCCTGAAAGCTATTTTTTTGAGCCTTTGTCTTATTGGCGAAGCGTAGCCTGCATTGCAAAATTGTTACCAATAGCAACAAAGGAGGAAGTCCCGTGAATAAATCAATGTTGGCGGGTATAGGGATTGGCGTCGCTGCTGCGTTAGGTGTGGCTGCCGTTGCCAGTCTCAACGTACTGAATCGCGGCCCACAGTATGCGCAGGTGGTTTCTGCAACCCCCATTAAAGAAACAGTTAAAACGCCTCGTCAGGAGTGCCGTAACGTCTCTGTCACCCATCGTCGTCCGGTTCAGGATGAAAACCGTATTGCCGGCTCTGTGCTGGGCGCGGTAGCTGGCGGGGTGATTGGTCACCAGTTTGGTGGCGGCCGTGGTAAAGATGTGGCGACCGTGGTCGGTGCGCTGGGTGGCGGCTATGCCGGTAACCAGGTGCAGGGCGCAATGCAGGATAATGATACGTACACCACGACACAGCAGCGCTGCAAAACCGTCTATGACAAGTCGGAAAAAATGCTGGGTTATGACGTGACGTACAAAATTGGTGACCAGCAGGGCAAAATCCGTATGGACAGAGACCCTGGCACACAAATTCCGCTGGATGGAAATGGCCAGCTGGTACTGAATAACAAAGCGTAAAAAAGATGTTCTCTGAACTTAGCTCCTCAAGCGCTCAGGCTGAGGAGCTTTTTTTAGCCCTGTATTTTAAGCAGTTCGGGCCACAGTCGCAGGGTGGTCTCGGTGATATGCTGCAGTTTTTCCAGCGTCGCCCCTTCTCGGGCGCTAATCGACATCCCCTGTAAAATACAGCTCAGGTATTGTGCTAATTCCTGAGGGCGGCAATGCGCCGGAATTTCACCACGCTGCTGGCGCTGGGCCAGGAAGGTGCTGAGCGTCTCCTCCTGCATGGCATGACGCGATTTCACCGTGTTGGCGATCTCTTTCGAGGAGGCCGCAAGCGTCGCGGAGGTGTTAATCATAAAACAGCCCGCGGGCGTCTCTTTGCTGGTGAAGCAGGTGGCGATGGCGGTGAAATAGTCATGAAGTGCCTGCTCAACCGTTTTCTCTTCACAAAACAGCTGTGCTTCGTATCGCGATGCGAAGCGAGAGATGTATCGGTCCAGTACCGCCCTGAACAACCCCTCTTTATTCGTGAATTCCGCATACAGCGTCGGCGCTTTGGCTCCGGTGGCTTCTACCAGATCGGAAAGCGAAGTCGCTTCATACCCATGTTGCCAGAAGAGAGTCATGGCCTTATCAAGCGCTGCATCCCTGTCGAACACTTTTGGTCGGCCACGGCTTTTCTTCGCACAACTCGTGACATCGGTTGTCATTTGCCGTTGGTCCTCTGTTGGTTTGTTGAATAACCATTATAAAAATAAACGCATTTAACCACCAGTGCTGTTTTCTGAAAAATAAATTAATCATATGGGCATGAAAAATAACGGAATTAAAATTAATTTAATGGTCGTTATAAAAAC
>NZ_LNII01000178.1:0-2246 GCF_001463365.1 Enterobacter sp. 50793107
TCATATTCCTTCCGGCGTCCGGCATTTTACCGCCAGACAGCTCGGGATTCGTGATATCACCGTTCTTGCAGAATACGGTCAGAGGGAAAATACCCGCCGTGAGCATGCAGCGCTGATACGTCAGCACTATCAGTATCGTGAATTTGCCTGGCCCTGGACATTTCGCCTTACCCGTCTTTTATATACCCGGAGCTGGATAAGCAACGAACGTCCTGGCCTGCTTTTCGATCTGGCGACAGGGTGGCTTATGCAACATCGTATTATTCTCCCCGGAGCCACTACGCTGACCCGGTTGATTTCAGAGGTAAGGGAAAAGGCGACGTTGCGCCTGTGGAACAAACTGGCACTGATACCGTCAGCCGAACAGCGTTCACAGCTGGAGATGCTGCTGGGGCCAACTGATTGCAGCCGCCTGTCTTTACTGGAATCACTGAAAAAGGGCCCTGTGACCATCAGTGGTCCGGCGTTTAATGAAGCAATTGAACGCTGGAAAACTCTGAACGATTTTGGCCTGCATGCTGAAAACCTGAGTACACTCCCGGCTGTGCGCCTGAAAAATCTCGCACGTTATGCTGGTATGACTTCGGTGTTCAATATTGCCAGGATGTCACCGCAGAAAAGGATGGCGGTTCTGGTTGCCTTTGTCCTTGCATGGGAAACGCTGGCGCTGGATGATGCATTGGACGTTCTGGACGCCATGCTGGCCGTTATCATCCGTGACGCCAGAAAGATTGGGCAGAAAAAACGGCTCCGCTCGCTGAAGGATCTGGATAAATCTGCATTGGCGCTCGCCAGCGCATGTTCGTACCTGCTGAAAGAAGAAACACCGGACGAATCGATTCGTGCTGAGGTGTTCAGCTACATCCCAAGGCAAAAGCTGGCTGAAATCATCACGCTTGTCCGTGAAATTGCCCGGCCCTCAGACGATAATTTTCATGAAGAAATGGTGGAGCAGTACGGGCGCGTTCGTCGTTTCCTGCCCCATCTGCTGAATACCGTTAAATTTTCATCCGCACCTGCCGGGGTTACCACTCTGAATGCCTGTGACTACCTCAGCCGGGAGTTCAGCTCACGGCGGCAGTTTTTTGACGACGCACCAACGGAAATTATCAGTCGGTCATGGAAACGGCTGGTGATTAACAAGGAAAAACATATCACCCGCAGGGGATACACGCTCTGCTTTCTCAGTAAACTGCAGGATAGTCTGAGGCGGAGGGATGTCTACGTTACCGGCAGTAACCGGTGGGGAGATCCTCGTGCAAGATTACTACAGGGTGCTGACTGGCAGGCAAACCGGATTAAGGTTTATCGTTCTTTGGGGCACCCGACAGACCCGCAGGAAGCAATAAAATCTCTGGGTCATCAGCTTGATAGTCGTTACAGACAGGTTGCTGCACGTCTTTGCGAAAATGAGGCTGTCGAACTCGATGTTTCTGGCCCGAAGCCCCGGTTGACAATTTCTCCCCTCGCCAGTCTTGATGAGCCGGACAGTCTGAAACGACTGAGCAAAATGATCAGTGATCTACTCCCTCCGGTGGATTTAACGGAGTTGCTGCTCGAAATTAACGCCCATACCGGATTTGCTGATGAGTTTTTCCATGCTAGTGAAGCCAGTGCCAGAGTTGATGATCTGCCCGTCAGCATCAGCGCCGTGCTGATGGCTGAAGCCTGCAATATCGGTCTGGAACCACTGATCAGATCAAATGTTCCTGCACTGACCCGACACCGGCTGAACTGGACAAAAGCGAACTATCTGCGGGCTGAAACTATCACCAGCGCTAATGCCAGACTGGTTGATTTTCAGGCAACGCTGCCACTGGCACAGATATGGGGTGGAGGAGAAGTGGCATCTGCAGATGGAATGCGCTTTGTTACGCCAGTCAGAACAATCAATGCCGGACCGAACCGCAAATACTTTGGTAATAACAGAGGGATCACCTGGTACAACTTTGTGTCCGATCAGTATTCCGGCTTTCATGGCATCGTTATACCGGGGACGCTGAGGGACTCTATCTTTGTGCTGGAAGGTCTTCTGGAACAGGAGACCGGGCTGAATCCAACCGAAATTATGACCGATACAGCAGGTGCCAGCGAACTTGTCTTTGGCCTTTTCTGGCTGCTGGGATACCAGTTTTCTCCACGCCTGGCTGATGCCGGTGCTTCGGTTTTCTGGCGAATGGACCATGATGCCGACTATGGCGTGCTGAATGATATTGCCAGAGGGCAATCAGATCCCCGAAAAATAG